>NZ_JBBHKU010000047.1:0-6696 GCF_037389295.1 Stygiolobus sp. RP850M
TAATAACACCACTTCTGCTCATGCCGAATATTTCAGCAACCTCACTAGGTGTTAGATACCTCTCCACAGTAATTAAAAGTAATTAGAAGTATTTAAAAGTTACGTGAAAGTGTTACAGTCTCCTCCTGCTGCTACCCACAATAATCCGTGGTAGTAAGTCGGGCTACCTCTAGGACCTCCGGGCAACTTAGGAGGTATTCCTAAATCTGGTTGTCTGGTTTCCCAAAGTATTTTACCAGTAAACAGATTTACCGCTGCTACACTACCTAAAGATGGTATTCCTACGTAGACAGTGTCATTTATTATTACCGGAATTCCACCCTTCTTTGCATATTTTTAAATAATTACTCAAGTTTTCATGAAAAATATATTATTTACATAGATGTAAAAACGTTATTTACAGTGGTTTGCAATGAACTCAACGGCCTTCTTTATTGAGTCAATGTAATTTTCTATCTTCATAAACCCATGACCTTCTCCTTCATATATCTTGTACTCAACTTGCCTACCCAGCTTCTTCAGCACCTCAACAACCTGGATTGTTTCTTCAGCAGGACATCTGGGATCGTTTTGGCCAGCCAAAAGCATTAATGGTGCCTTTATTCTATCCACGAAAAAGATCGGTGACCTATCCCTAAGTAAAGCCTCATCGTTACCGATCTTTATTTCATCGTATTGTTTCAATACCTCCCTCTCGAACTGTTTCTCAGTGAACCAGTTGACGAACGGTACTACAGCCACTGCAGAACACCATAGGTCAGGGTATTTAGTCACGGCCATCATTGTTAAATATCCGCCGTAACTAGCACCAGTAACTGCTACCTTCTTCACGTTTAGTACTTTAACCGCATTAATAACGTCGCGTAGGTCTCCTCCTCCTAGATCCTTGTCGTTCATGTGATTGAACTTCCTACCATAACCGGTGCTCCCCCTATAATCAGGACAGATCACCTTGAACCCCTTCTTCACCAGGAATTGTATTTCAGGGTTAAAGCTGTCAACACATTGGAAGTCCGGGCCCCCGTGTATGTAAACTACTCCCTTGTCCTCATTTCCCCTACTGTATAATAACGCGTGGATTTTAATACCATCAGAGTCATAAGTTACTGATGTAGGGCTCACGAATTCATCCTTGACTCCGTTCATTGAGTCGGTAAGCCTCTGGCTCAATTTACCTTCAATTACGTACAAGTCTGTAGCCCTGGAATGTTTTGACATCAGGTAATACACAGAATTCTTTACAACCTTCAGGTCGTGGATATAACCACCCTTTTCAAGATGTATGTTAGGGACTTGTAATAGCTCACTCTTACCGTCCTTTATTAAAGTGTATAACACCTTTTCGTTGTAAACTACAGCCTCATTAATGTCATAATCCGAGACGTTAATTATACTGGAAATCTCGTCCTTTTTGATATCATAGGAATATAACCCAAAAGTACCGTTATGATTTGAGAGGAATATAAACTTGTCCTTACTTAAGAAGCAGTTTTCCGACGGGACTATTTGTTCGCTCTCGTCAAAGGATAACTCCTTTATTGCATTTCCAGTGAAGTCGGAGACATAAATATTGTCATCGTATATTCCTTGAGAATAGACTATCAGCTCTCCATTAGTACAATAACCACCTACAGGCTCTTCTCCCTTGCTTATATTTTCGATCTTCTTACCGTCGTACAAATAGAGGTGTAAAGTCTTCCCGTCCCTATTAGAAATGAAGAGGATTCCGTAAATGGTGACCATAGGAGAGGAATTATCGTATTTGTCGACTAAGAGAGGTTTTGGTTTCTCCCATCCCTTCTCCCACTCATAAATTCCCCTCCTCTCTCCACCCTCTGGATCTATAGTTATCAGGAGTCTGTCATTATCAGCCCAAACTACTTCTTCTGGAAATCCGAAGGTGTTTACTTTGTTGTCACCGTAGATATATGCTTCTGGCTTATTCTCCCTAATAATTAGTGCAATTTGGCTGTCTTTTTCTTCTACATCATAATCTAGAACTGGTTTTATCTTAGTTAAATACTCGTATTCCACGAGTTTGTGATTTATTAAAAATCAATATTTAACCTTATTTTATTAGAATAAATCGTCAGATTGAACGTTAGGTTTAACGATCCTGATCAATATTGCCACAAAACTTCATGTAACTTTACACATTATGTTAATAAGTTAATGCTAAATAACTGTAGGACAAAATTATCTCATGAATGTTAAAGAAATCAAAATGAGATTCGTAAAATCTTTCATTATCAATTTAGATAACGGTGACCAAGTAATAGTGGACAGCGGTTTACCTAACTCTGCTCAGAAGATACTTGCGGAAGTTAATAAGGATCGTGTTAAATATGTAATATTTACTCATTCTCACATAGACCATATAGGCAGTGCCTATGAACTTAAGAACGCATTACGGAACGCACAGTTCTGCATTCACAAGGAAGGAGTAAAGAATCTTAGAGGAGAGGAGATTAGGAAACCAGTAGTACACTCCTTCACTTACAAACTCCTAATTGGCGCTTTTTCGTCCTTTACAAAGAAAAACTTCAGGGGAATTGAACCGGACTGCGAGTTAACTGAAGAGGAATTAGATGGTCTCCAGATTTTATACACGCCAGGTCATACGTCGGACTCAATCTCTATTTACATACCATCTGATAACTCAATAATTGTTGGGGATATGTTACAAGGGACTAGGAACGGGCTTAGAATGCCCGTAATACATGAGAATATAGAAGAGCTTTTGAAGAGTATACAGAGGATAAAAGAGCTTAAACCAAGAGTAGTTTATGTCTCTCACGGAGAGAATGGAAATAATATTTTAGTGTAAACAATTTGGTAGAAATATAGTCCCGCCGCGGGGACTTGAACCCCGGACCACCCGGTACCAGCTAATCCACCTACAGCCGGGCGCTCTAGAACCGGGCTGAGCTACGGCGGGTCTCTTACATCTGTCCCGACATTATAATTATAGTGCGAGAACGATTTATAAGTTTTTTTACAATTAACGACGTTTGAGCTAGTAAGTGTAAACATGATGTCTTAAGTATAATTAATTCTATATAGACCTTCGCAATAATTTGATACTTTTTAATTAATAAAACTTTGGAATTATACTGAAATGAGAGACCATGAGTGTCCTAACTACGAAAGAGTAACGGAAGTCAATTATTTAACGAAATATATCTATGTAATCTGTATAGCGAGTTATAAAGTTAGGATATAATTACAGAAAGGAGAGTTTTAAAGACACCTAAAATATGAACAAAATTTAACGTCAGTTAAGCGAGTCAGCTACTAAGATAATACTTGAGACTCTAAGTGAGTGATTAACGTAGTGAGATAAAAACCAAAGTAGCCACGATGATATTAAAGTTTATACATGTATACATATAATCTGATTTTCTCCCTAAAATAAGGAAGCTTTTAATCTTTTGAAAACATAAAGTTCGCTATATCGTAAGTCTATATTGATAATCAACTATCAATATGAAGTTACGGCAAGATAGCTAATTATTTAAAATTAACTAAACAAAAAAGCGTAGAATAATAATAATGTTATAGATAATAAAAATATAAAAGAAAAAAGTCATTATTACTTAACTTAATTCTGCTTTGAAGGGCTCTGAACTTCTATCTCGAAGTCCTGTGCCGTTATTACTGAGATAGGTTTCCAGCCTGCTAGTCTGGCTATTAATGAACCAACAACTGTGGTTATTAAGTTCAATGACAACGCTATTAATGCTATATAAATCGGACCCATAGGGGTATTAAAGAACGAGCTCACTAGTGGCCCGAAGTGGTTTACATAGAGGGTTAAATAAATTCCGCTAGCCATTCCTACTATCCAACCTGCTAGTGTTGAATTACCCTCTAACTTGTCGGTATATAGAGCGATGAATACAGCCGGTAATGTTTGGGAAATAAGTATTCCGCCTAATAGTTGAAGCTGAATTGCATAGGTAGGAGGAACTACAAATACGAAAGCTAACGCAACAAACTTGAACACTGTAGACAAGATCTTTGCTAACCTAGCCTCACTTGAGGGAGATAGCTTTGTAAACTCACCTATTACGTTTCTCGTTAACAAGTTAGCCACACCTATAGCCATGATCGCTGCTGGCACTAACCCACCGATGAATATAGCTAAGAAAGCTAAACCTACAAACCAATCAGGCATTGAAGCAGCTATCAAAGCGGGAACTGTTAACGAACCATTCTTAGTAGTTATTACAAGGTTTAACGCGCTCGGTACTAAATATATTAAAATGCCAAATAGAGTGATTAAAGCTAAGCCGATTCCGTATATAGGCAATAACGATGTGCTCAACTTCAGCTTCTCTCTACTCTCAGATGATAAGGAACCGTTTATAGCGTGAGGATATAAGTATAAGGCTAGAGCACTTCCTAAAGCTAAGGAAAAGTAAGCAGCGTAAAGTTGAGAGGGAAGCACTGTATAACCGAGAGCCGACTTTAACGCCACAACATTGTGTATACCGCTCTTAGGATGAGATAAGTAAGACTGTGCAGCACTTAGAGCTGCTCCGTAACCTCCGTGTATGAGCGGTATATACACAGCTACTGTAATTACAGTGATCCACACTAAGATGTCCTTGAATATACCAGATAAAGCAGCTCCCCTTAGCCCACTAGTTATTGTAAACGCAGCTAGGACTATGAATGCTAGTAGTAAAGCTAGTTCTGTTACACTTAAGCCCGCAATCGTTGCATGCGGTGATATTCCTAACCCTACCAACAATACAGCTAGAACAGCCTCCATTCCTACGATCTGCAACGCGATATATGGCAACTCAGCTACTGCTCCAGTTAATGCCACGGCTATTGCTAAGGGCTTATTATTAAACCTATCCTTCACGAAATCAGCCGCTGTAACATAACCCTTATTTTTAGCAACTATCCAGAGTCTCGGCATTGTTAGCAGTGCTACTCCGAATCCCCAAGCTACATATGGTACAGCGAACCAATATATCGCTCCTTTTGCTAAGAATGCCGATGGTACAGCTATAAACGTATAAGCTGTGAATAAATCAGCTCCTAGCAGGAACCAGACTATTAACCAGCCTAGCCTTCTTCCTCCTAGTCCCCATTCATCGAGTTTTGATAAATCTCCTTTCCTCCACTTAGCACCATAAAAACCTAGAAATGTGAAAATTGCAAAAAGTACGACGAAAGTGGCTAGGGTTAAACCATCAACATGCAAGCCCATTGCCATTTTCCGTCACCTATTTTTGAAGATTAGACTTACGGCTACGAACATTATAGATGAAACTATTAGTAGTATCATCTGGTAGAAATAGAAGATAGTTAGACCACCTACTGTCTCTGTTGCACTATTAAATACTGGATAGATAGAATATATTATTATATCTATCAATAGAACAATTAGGGTTACCACGTAAAATATTTTATCGTTTACAGCCATGCTTGATCAATAAACATTCTATCAACTTATTTAAAAAGCTTATATCCTTAAAACAAGGGTTTTTCTATCATATTAATGTTATAATATCAAAAGTAGAAAACTACTTTAATTTGGTAATTTAATATCATATTATTGTGAAGTTAAAAACAAAGAGAGTGGAAGAAATAATAGTTCCACCTTTGCCTGAATACTCTTACGTGTGTAACGGCGAAATAGTTAGTGCCGAGTGTAAGGGGTCAACAATTTTTCGTGATCCAGATTTTATCACTATACAGCCTCAAGACGTTCTGTACTCTTTTAGCTTATCCTCGATCGTCTCATTAAAAGCTAGAGGGAGAAAATTTCGAAGGTGGAGCCACTACCTTAACAGCTATCATATCCAATTGGAAGGAACAGACACTTCATTCCTTCTCTCATCAAACGGCTTTATCACAATTTACGTTGATGGCTTAGATTTTTGTGGGATCAGCGGGGATGTTGTGTATAAAGAATATAAGGTAATCACGACAAAGAAGGATTATGATCAAAAGCTCGAAGAGATGTTAAGAGTAAAACCCCATTTGGCTATAACTGAGTTACGTGAGCTATGGATATCCATAACCGGTTATAAAGTGATATATATTGATAGTACAATTAGGAAGGAGTTGGAGAGAGTAGTTGGTGTAACTAGAATAGAATGTAATAGGATTGAAGAACGCGGTTGTACAACAATCTGTGAAAAGAGATAAAGTATATCAGCCACCTTCACTTCGTCATTACTCCGTACTCGGCAAACTCATCATTTTCCTAGGGATCATCACAATTCAGTCCCTACACCGTTCCTCATAAATAATTCAGTATGTAAAAAATTTGGAACCTTGTTAAATTAAAAGTTGATGAATAGATATTAACGTTAATATAATCACGTAAGATCCTACGTAAGATACCACTCCTGATATTAAGTTTAGATAAATCCTTAATATTGTATTAAATTTTCCAGAAACTAAGTTGGCAACTACTACCCCTACTACGATCGGCAGGACGTACTCGTCTATAGGGTTGAACCACCAGGAAGGTCCTTGTAGGAAGGCGTAAAAATCCAGAAAAGTAAATAGAAAGAAGCTAACTAATCCGCTCAATATCCCTAGTATTACCACATACCAAGCTTTCATTAGTCTTCACCACTAGTCTTGTAAGTAATCCTATATAATCTTTGTGACAAGAAAATTATATATCCTATTGATAGAATAGTTCACAAGGACATTTGTTCGGGCTTT
>NZ_JBBHKU010000048.1:0-27795 GCF_037389295.1 Stygiolobus sp. RP850M
ATGGTTCGCAACCTATTTCCTTATCTATAACATCCTTTACTGCCCGGTGTATTTGTTAGATAAGGGGGTGATAATAAATGTAAATATTTCAAATGAGTGAAAATGTTGTCCACACTCAATTTAGTTAAGTTTAGATTTTTTAAAGAAAAGTTCAGCCAGACGTGATGAAAGTTAATAAACAACTTGAAAGCTTAGTTGATAACTGTTTTTAGCCTCGATACGAAGAGTAACACATAGACTTTGAAAACCTGAGGGACAAACTAAAATCTTTTTATTTATCTTCTGGAGGGTTTTTCTTGGACGGTTATGATCTCTCAGTGATATCCTATGCCCTACTTTTCATCGTTAAGGAAATGTCCTTAACCCCTTTGCAAGAGGGTTTAGTCACCGCTTCTTCCTTAATGGGTATGGGAATCGGTGCTGTACTGTTTGGATACTTGTCCGACAAATTAGGAAGGAAAAAGTTATTTGGACTCGACCTCTTCTTCTTCACTGTGTTTGCTATCCTTTCGGCTTTCTCCACTAATATGTTGGAACTGTTCGTCTTTAGGTTCCTTCTCGGTATCGGTATAGGTGGGGATTACCCTATAAGTAGTACTATTGTCTCTGAGTTCTCTCCCTCAAAGAGTAGAGGAAAGTACCTCATGGGTTCAGTGGCCATGTATTGGTTAGGGACTCTGTTTTCGGCTATAGCAAACTTGATCTTTCTCGGCACCGGAGATTACTTCTGGCGTTATTCCTTCGCTTTAGGTGGGATATTAGCTATCCCAATAATCCTAGGTAGGATATCCCTTTCTGAATCCCCGAGATGGCTTATTTCCAAGGGGCTCATAAATGAGGAGGGTCTACCTACGCAAGAGGAAGAAAACAAAGGACTTACAACGAAAGACTTAATGAGGGGAAAAATAGGCATAATACTACTATCCCTTTCAGTCATTTGGTTCTTATTCGACGTCGCGTCTTACGGAATTGGACTATACTACCCTTCGCTACTACATCAGTTCGCATTTTCTTCTAAGGTAGAGACTCTTTACGCGACAATGCTAATTTCGGTAGGGGCTATAATAGGATACGCAATAGCCGTAGCAATTATCGATGAAATAGGAAGAAGATTTACATTATTTGCAGGATTGGGCTCCATGAGTGTTTTGCTGGCCTTAGGCGGTCTGACTAAGATATCTGGAGTCATTCTCTTGCCTTACTTCATGGTATTCGTTGCAATGGAGCAATGGGCTGGAGCTGTAACGTTGTTTTACCCAGCTGAGATCTTCCCGACCTCTTTAAGGTCAACCGCACAAGGAATTACTACCGCTGTAAGTAGGGCTGGTGCAGTACTGGGGGTCTTCGTGTTTCCCTCAATGGTTAAGTCTTTAGGACTTGCAAGTTCCCTTTTACTTTTTGGCACCACGTCACTTCTCGCGTTACTCATAAGCATTACTACTGTAAAGGAGACTAAGAAGAAGAAGTTAGAAGAGGTAAGTTTAGGAAAAGCCACTAAAGTTAGCAATCGAACTTAGCACACACAGAAATTTCCATCTCTCTCACGAGGTCTCTCAAGATGATGTAGTTCTTGTAGAGTTCTTCAAGCCCTTGTTCTGTTATGCCGAATATAATGTCGCCATTCCCTATGTACGCTTTCTTTACTATGAATCCTTTTTTTTCGAGCTCTTGTAGAGACTTGGCTATCCTCCTTCTTCTGGCTCCCAAATACTGCTCAATCTCCCTAATACTCATCTCGTCCTCGGATAACATCGTGAGGATAGCTAGTTCAAGTATGTCCATATATGATAGACTTAGAGCTGAAGTATTTAAATCGCTTTTTAGAATTATCAAGTACGAAAAGTTACACAACGCGAGTATCGGCCTATTTACAGACCTCTTACGACAAACCGTTCAACCATTTAACTAATTACAGTTTTAGTTCCCTACCCGTTAAGAAAAGGAATAATGCTAAAGTAAGGGACACTCCAGAAGAAATGAAGATAGATAATACTGGAGAAAAGGAAATGGCACTCGCTATGAACCCCATCAACCATCCTATCTGTTGTAGGGAATTGATCGAGGCATAAGTTTCGGGGCTCTTGTTATCAACTTCCTCTAACGCACTGGGGATAATAGCCTCCCATGAACCGAAAAGTACGGAAAAGAACGGAGACACTAACATAAGTGGTAAGAAAGAAAATATGACTAGATAGACCGGTAGAAAAGGTCTTCTAATGTAAGACGAGATAAAAGTGAGAAACATCCCAAAGATTTCCGCTAAGGTAGCTAAAACTCCTACGAAAAAGTCGTCTAGGTTGTATATGGTCTTAATCTCCAGATATACGTAAGGGAAAACTAGGGAGATAGGGAAAATGACTAGGATTGGGATAAGTGATTTTCTACTAAACGTTATCTTACCTCTGGGTAAGACCTTCTCTTCTAGGAATAAGATCGGAACAGAAGAAACCCAGTTAAACACTCCTGCAACGAGAAATACAAGCCTTATTCCGAAATAATCAGCTAAAAACCCACCTATTACGGGGGTAAACAATGAAGGTAAAATGGAAAACCCCCAGACTCTCGCTATTACACCCTTACCGCAAGAGCTCATGTAGGAGTAGAAGTTCGGTAGCGAGAGGAATGTGGTATAAGATATTATAAAGCCGATAGCCAACTCAGTGAAGTCCTTAGCAAGAGCTACTATCAGATAACCGAAACCGGATATGAACATGCCTAACCACATGGTTTTTACTACTCCTATACTCCTAGAAGTCTTAGCCCCGAGCACCGGCATCGGTATTGAAAAGAGAGTGAAAAGTACATATAGTAAACTAACGTATTGGCTGGGTATGAACGATGTTGTATATATTGAAATAAATGGGTAACTGAAATAATAGGAAATTCCCCAGAAGACCCAACTCAGCGTTATTAGCCCTACTTTCTTCATCCTCCTATTCTTCACTTTGAAGGTAAAAGCTTTTTATGAGTGTTTAAACAATTTATACTGATCCATATGGGTGAAAAACTGTCAGAACAGTTACAACAACTTGGCGAGAAAAATCTAGAAGAGAAAGCAGATTATAATACGAGATATTATCAATATTTATATAAAAAGAGCGTTGAAGACCCAGCAGGATTCTGGGGAGAGTTGGCTAAAGAATTAATAGACTGGTTTGAACCTTGGCAAAAGACGTTCGTCCAAGAAGAAGGGTTACTGACCAAGTGGTTCGTAGGTGGTAAACTTAATGCTTCTTATAATGCAGTAGATAAGCACTTGAACTCTCATAGGAAGTACAAGGCTGCTATAATATGGGAAAGCGGCAGAGGAGAGAAGAAAATAGTTACATATCAAGACCTTTATTACGAAGTGAACAAGTGGGCTAACGCATTGAGACAGTTGGGGGTACAGAAGGGTGATAGAGTAACGATATACATGCCCTTAACGCCGGAGGGTGTAATTGCGAAGTTAGCTGTAGCCAGGTTAGGGGCAATTCACAGCGTAGTGTTTGCCGGCTTTGGAGCACAAGCATTAGCTGACAGAATTCAGGACGCCGGAGCCAAAGTAGTTGTTACAGCCGACGCTTATTATAGGAGGGGTAAAATTGTTGAGTTAAAGAAGACTGTAGATGAAGCTCTACAGATACTTGGAAATAACAGTCCCGTTCAAAGGGTCCTTATATATAAGAGAACGGGGACTGAGATCCCGTTTAACGAGAAGAGGGATGTCTACTTTGATGAAGTCGGTAAGTTCAAGCCTATAGAGCCTGAACCGGTAGAAGCTACTCACCCCTTATTTATCTTGTACACCTCTGGCACTACAGGTAAGCCTAAAGGAATCGTTCACAGTACCGGAGGTTATCTGGTTGGTACTGCAACAATGCTCTTATGGAGCTACGGCTTAAGTCAGGATAACGATGTATTGTTCAATACCTCTGACATAGGTTGGATTGTAGGTCACTCTTACATAACTTACTCACCCCTAGTTATGGGTAGGACAATCGTCATTTATGAAGATGCTCCAGATTATCCGTACCCAGACAAGTGGGCTGAGATAATAGAGAAGTATAGAGCCACTACATTCGGTACCTCAGCAACGGCTATAAGGTCGTTCATGAAGTACGGCGAGGACTACGTAAAGCAACACGACATGTCTTCACTGAGGGTTATCGTCACTAACGGAGAGCCCCTTAACTACGCCCCGTGGAAGTGGGGACTAGAAGTCGTAGGAGGAGGAAAAGTATTCATGTCCCACCAGTGGTGGCAAACAGAGACCGGAGGTCCCAATATCGGTTACATACCCGGTGTAGTCTACTTGCCGATGAAATCAGGACCTGCAGTAGGTTTTGCTTTGCCTGGAAATAAGGTTCAAGTACTTAATGAAGAGGGCAAGCCAACCGCCCCGAGAGAGAGAGGATACCTCGTAATGTTACCGCCGTTCCCGCCTATGATGATGATAGGAATGTGGAACGATCCGAATAACGAGAGGTTAAAGAAGACTTACTTCAACAAGTTCCCAGGGATTTATTACCCAGGAGACTATGCAATGATAGACGAGGACGGTTACATATGGGTAATGGGAAGAGCAGATGAGACAATAAAGGTAGCTGCTCACAGAATAGGTGCGGGAGAAGTTGAATCGATTGTGACAGCCCATCCGGCAGTGGCAGAAGCAGCAGCTGTAGGAATTCCAGATCCAGTAAAAGGTGAGGCAGTACACTTATTCGTAGTGTTAAAGTCAGGATATTCAGCGTCCCCCGAGCTAGCAAAGGATATTCAGAATCACGTAAGGAAGTACATGGGAGCAATTGTTACGCCTGAGGTTCACTTCGTGGACAAGATACCTAAGACAAGATCAGGGAAAGTAATGAGAAGAGTAATTAAGGCTGTAATGATGGGACAAAGTGCAGGAGATATATCGACTCTTGAAGACGAGGCATCTATGGAAGATATAAAAAAGGCTGTAGAAGAGTTTAAGAAATCGCTAAAAAGTGAATAATAAGTTTTTATCTAAATTATCTATTTTATATATAAAAAACAACTTATGACTTTATTTTAAAACATAGTATAACTCTATCACTATTGAATAACTACATAAGGAACCGTAACGTTGTTAGATAGTATCAAATCAGCCCAGAGACCTGAGGATGTGTGTCCGAAAACAGGGCATGCTAACCAATAATACCCTGCTAGTATAGTATCTATAATTCCAGCTGTTGACTCTCCACCAGACACTAGGTTTAAACTTGTATAATATCTTTTCATCTTGTGATAACTGAGGACTAGTAGGTGTCATGGTATGGTTAAGTACTAATGCTATGCTATGTTGAGTCGATTCATAATTTGTACACTTAATTAATATAGTCCAATTAGCTGGTATGCATATTTTCATATTCCCGTCAGGTGTCCCGTTATAATTAAAGAGTGTAGAATTAGAAAATGTTACAATGAAATCTACTAAATACTCTGTCTAACCAAATTTAATAAAAAGAGGGGAAGAGTGGACACTAAACACACAACTACCCACACATAAAATCCTGCAATAGATGGTATTATTAACTCATTCATTCCAAGACCTATTTGTATTGCGTTTATAACAGCCAGTGAAAGAGAGGAATTACCACTCTTTACGATATCAACAACTAAGGAATAAATTACCGAAATACTCATCTCATTAAAAAATCCCATAATGAATAATCCCACCTCGTAGTATGTTGTATACAAGGAGATTACTGGTATCACACCAAGTACCCCAGTTATTACGATCCACTTTATTTTGTCTCTTCTTTCTATTAATGCAGATAGAGCTCCTCCGAGTACTGAGGAGAGAAGTAGGATCGACGATACTGATCCAGTTATTATTGCAGATCTACCTAGTACGTAAAATGAGAATGAAGGAAAATACTCGCTCACTACATAATAGGAGCCCCATATACCTGATGTAGCTAAAGCAATGATAGCTACCCTAACGTCTTTTATGACCTTAAAATTCGGCCTAATATTAGGATATGAAGCAAACCAGTTTACAATACCCATCAGAGCTGTTAATGAACCTAAGAATATACAAGCAAGTTTGAAACCTAATATAGAGTCGACGAAACCCCAGTTTAACCCTGATATACCCCCAACTGCAAACATAGCGTTATAAAGACCGAGGGCAGTTGTAACTCTTCCTTCATTTAAAACTGCTAATGTACCCCCAGCGGACGAGAAAAAGAACGACGCTCCCAAACCGGTAAAAGCGTATAAAATTAATACTGTGTATGGTTCTTTAAATAAACCGATGAGGAAATCTGATACTCCCATAATTATAAGACCTAATGTATAAGTTCTTTTCATACCAAGCTTTGTAGAGATAATTGCGGCAGGGACTTGCATTATAGCAGCTGAAGCAAAGAAGGACAAGGGAATTAAGCTCACAAAGTAATGAGGTGCATGTATACTTCCGATTAAATACGGTAAATAGGGGGAAAGGAAGAACCAACTTGTCCCATAGACTGCCCTCGCGAGAAGTATTGGAACGCCTCTCAATTTCCATTAATGCTTGATTATGTGTTTAAAACATTATCTCTGTATTCGGAAAATTTTTAAAATAAATGAACCGTAATCTATCTCGTGTTTATTAGAGGAAATAGAAAATTCCTCAAAGCTCTAGCGTTAGCAGTTATTTTCACTTCGTTATTTTCACTCACGTTAGCTTCTTCACAAATTGTCCTTACCGTAGAAAAAGGGGCTAATGATTACGGTTACGAGTTTCCAACGATGCAAATAAATGGAATTAACTCTACAGTGACTTACTACTATGTAAATGTAACTTCTCAAGTTCCTTCGACACAAGAGAACGTATACCTTATCGTAAACAACACTCCTATACTAGTCCAAAACGTGTTCTGGTATTATGGACCCTACGGGGACCAACAATGGTTGTCGAGCATTTATTACAACGGTATATATCACATGAAAAGCTTTAGTTTTCCTTCAAAGAGTAAGAAGTACGTACTAACTACCGTTTGGAAGTATAACGGTAGTGGACTCCTCGTAACGTTTACTATATCTAACGGAACCTTCTCACACCAACAAGTATGTTATCTTCCGGGTACCTACGGCAGAGTAGCTGCAACAACTTATCCCGGTACTGTAGTTGCAGGATATAGAAACGCATCTACAGCGTATTTAGGGAAGGGTTTTAATGTTTCTATCTCAACCGAATACTTATATGACGGGAAGTGGTACGTTCCTCCAGCGATAATAGACGGGTTTAAGAATATCTCTGACTCTGCAGTTTATGGTAAAGCTTGTCTAGCGACGGGAAACAAGGTATTCGTAGTATATAATGATATCCACGGCGTTATGTACTACGTAGGAGAGGACTTAGCGCTTCCCAGTGTAATAATAAGCGGAAATAAAGTGCTAACATTTCCCTTTGGAAGCCTCTGGGTCATAAAATATCCTAACGGTAGTACATCTTATTTCATTAACGAGACTACTTTCATCCAAGGTGCTATCGTCTGTCCCTTCGGGAATATAACTCTTCCTTTCTTGGCTGTGAATCCTTTATTCTTTCACTTAACGTCATTTATTCTAAATAAGACCTACTACGTAACGTCTAATCACCTTATATACTGCGAAAAACAATTTTGGGTTCCTCAGCCAGAGTACGTCTTTGTCTTAGTGAACGGGATATTTGAGCCAATCCTCATTAACGAGTCAGAAAACATATACGTAAGTAATCAATCCACCACTACTCTAACCACTTCCTCGCAGGGACAAATTACTTCTGACCAAACTATCACATCCACAGTGACCATAACTTCTACAATTACGAGTTATGTTACGATTCATGTTGTAACTTCAGTCATAACTTATATCACCACAACCGTTACAAACAGTGCTGAACTGTACAAAGGAGTCATAATAACTATAGCTATAGAACTTATAGGGTACCTTCTTTTAAGGAAAAAATAAGTAACATGTTGTATTTGAATCACCAGGGGGTGTATTACCAACTTCCGCTCACGATCATATAGTAACATTTAGTACTACTCAGAGTTAATTAATAAAATTTCTGGAAACAGTAGTCTAGTTCCTCAAGTATATGCTAGTCATGATACGTTTAATCCTACAACCGATAGTGAAATGATAATAACGACAATTAGTCCCAATACTTTAGGGCTCTAGTCCAAGAAATTCATTTAGACACCCACTTGCTGAATCTTATTGAAAGATAGTAAAAAACCACTGTTTCTACGACTAAAACAGTAAAGCTTTGGACCATTAAGCTAGTTTTTACAAGTCCCGTAAAGTTCTGTATTAAAATGGACGCTAAAGTAGTAGGTAAAGGATATATCAACTCGAAGATCATGTGAGGAAGTAAGTAATATGGATAATATACTGGAGGTAAGATGGTCAACAAAGTTCCGGCTATCGCTCCGATCCCCCAAGAGTAACGAACGTGGGAGATCAAACTCCCTATGAAAAAGCCTATTGCCGAAGTATTTAGCAAAAGTATCAACAATGTCATAAACACAGGAAAGAAATTGAAGGGATTTAAAAGGTGATAGATAATAGCCAAAGCCACATATGTTAAAATACCTGGAGAAGAGTAGATGAGATTCGAGAAAGTCAAGGCCAGGATGTAATCACCTGCACTTATTTCAGTAGCTACAAGAAGGTCTTGTATTTTAAGCTCTAGTCTTAGAAAAGCGAAATCGGCAATGAACGCAAGACCATTAGATGCAATGACCGTTATAAGCCCTCCATCAACAGCGAACTTTACAAATTCTCCTTTCGTTATCATGTAAATTAAGAAGAGTTCTGCTAAAGGCACTGTTAAGTAGGAGAATACGTAAACTATGCCCCTTACTAAGGGAGCCACACCATAAAACCTAGCAAAGGCTAAAATGAACTTAATCTTCAAGGGTCTCACCGGAGTATATTATAAAGAGGTCTTCAAGTGTTATGGGTTTCACAATGTATTTACCTAGATATTTAACAGCTTCTTCTCTGTCCACATAAGATATCCTGAGCTTACCGACCATCAGATCTCCTATACCCTCGACCCTCACCTTATTTTCGAATTTCGACAAAAGCTCTTTAACACTACCCTTGGCGATCAGCTTACCTTTGTGAAGTAATACTACTTCGTCCGACAGCTCTTCTGCCTCCTCCATATAATGAGTTGTTAGGACTAATTTCACGTCACTCTCTTTCAGTACTGACCATACTTCTGTCCTTGAATAGGGGTCTAGACCTACTGTGGGTTCATCAAGTAAGATAACTTCAGCACTTGAAGCCAAAGCCATAGCAACAAATATCTTCCTCTTCATCCCGCCAGAGAGCAAATCCGAAGGTTTGTCTTTAACTTCCCAGAGACCAATTTCCTTTAAAGTCTTTCTAGTTAGCTGGGAAGCTTCGGACAAAGAAAACCCCCTTGCCGTAAGATACATTAGTAAGTGTTCAAATGGAGTAGCGAATCCCACTGGGTGAGACTCCTGAGGAATTGATGCGATTATTTTCCTTACTTTCTTAGCGTCCTTCACCACGTCATATCCCTCTATAAGGGCTGTACCTTCTGTGGGTAAGAGTTGAGTGGATAGAATTCTGGTAAGGGTAGTTTTACCTGCTCCGTTCCTGCCCAATATGGAAATGCTCTTAGCATTCGTACTAAAGGACACATGGTCTAAAGCCGTTGTACCGTCGTTATATCGCTTCGTCAGGTTAACAGTTTCTAACACGGAGTGATCATAATTATTTGACCTAAAAACTATAACTATTTCTCCCTATGGTAAAGATCAAATTTAATATTTGATTTTTTTTAATAGTATATATAGTCATGAAAGAAGAAAAAATAGTATTCCCTGATGGTAGAAGCGTTGAGATACATGAATTCTTAGCATTTATGTATGGCTTATCCTCAAGTGACGTAAGCGTCTTGCACTTATTGATGGTTAAGGGGAAAAAAATGACCGCTGATGAGATTTCCGAAGAATTAGATGTAACTAAGGCTTCTATCAATAAGTCGTTGAACAACCTCCTTGACAAGGGCTTGATAATGAGGGAAAAGGAGGAGAGTGAGGATAAAAAGAAGGGTAGACCGGGTTATCTTTACTGGGTTGATAAAAACAAATTATATGAAAAATTAGAAAAAGATCTTGAAAAACTTGCGACTGAAGTGAGGCAAGGATTAGAACAACATTTACAATAAAACGCTACCTATATAACAAAATCTCTTTTACTGTTGCTTTTTCTCTTCTGGTGATTTCTGTTCTTCCTTCTTTTGCTCCTTACCGGATTCCTTCTTCCCTTCTTCCCTCTTTACCTTCTTTATTCTTTCGGTCGTAATATCAATCTTTATTTTAATCTTTTCACCGCTACACTCTCTTACCAATAACCCGTCTTTTTGGTTATAATCACCGCATTTTACTCTCTCTTTAGAAACTAGTTCCTTCACGAACTCTTTAGCATTCTTTAAGTGCCTGAACTTCCTCTCTATTTTCTCCTCTTTATCGCCCTTAGTAATTTGCACTGTGAGGTGATATTTTACTACTTTCATAATCTTACCTATTAGCCTTAACTATAAAAATCTGATTCACGTAGATCAACTTAATGCTCATAGTCCCAGATGTTACTAAAAGTGAAATAGTCTACCTAATCATAGCCTTTCTTTTAGGGCTTTTAATCGGGTTTTTAATAAAGAACGTCCTAAAAATAGGGATAGTCATTTTAGCTATAATAATCTTGCTTATAGTAATAGGTGTAGTCTCACCTAACACGGTCTTATCGTTTATAAAGACCTCAGTTACGACGATTACACCAGAGGCAAAGAGATACGCTACTGAGGCGCTAACTTACCTTCCCTATAACTCCATCTTTTTCATTATAGGACTCGTTGTAGGACTATTAAAAGGGTAGAAAAATATATTGCTGTAACTAGACAAATAAAAATGATAACTTTTTCAATTATGTCCTAATTACACTTTTGTAAATCATTTGAGCTCTTTTTGCGGGATCAGGATGAGTAGACAAAATGTCTGAGAACGGGGAAGGTTTCTCATTTAGCCACTCCTCGACCAGTATAGATGGATCGGTTTCCTTTACTTTTACGGGAGATGCAGTAACAATGATCCCGGTGAAAGGGTCTAACCTAACGTTCTGCATATATATTTCTATTTTAGCTAAGGCATTTACTAGATTTATCGCATCCTTTCCGAATAATTGAACTGCGTGAAAGTCCGCATAACTTTCTCTTAGCCTGTTAAACCACAGTACGAAAAGTTGGAGTGTTAATGTTATAATAAACAAGGCTCCCCCAACGGCGAGCATAACAATTCCAAATAGTAAGTCTGTCTCATCTACAGCAAATATTAAGCTGATCCAGCCTAAATTGAGGAGTAGATTACTTACGAAGCCCAAGACTGAAGGTATCAAGCCTATAGCCATACCTATTTCCACGTCATTATGCTTAATGTGTCCTACCTCGTGTCCGATCACAGCAGCAAGTTCCTCCTCGCTTAGTATGTTAAGCAGAGGGCTAGTTATTCCTATTCTCTTCCCTGTTACATAGTTCCCGTAGGCAAAGGCGTTAGGATAAGGTGCGTTTACGATGAATACCCGAGGGGGTTTGATCCCAGATGCTATTGCTATCCTCTTCACCATTTCGTAAACTCTCCCATAATAAGGATCATCTTCTGTAATCTCAAAAGAGTTCCTGGCGACCAAGTAAGGTGAAATCAGCCACTGAATTAACCAGAATAAACCCAAAAACGGTATAACGGCAATTACGGGGAAGTTAAGCAGTTGTAAGAGAATGTAGGTTACGATCGCTTCCGAGATTATCGTTAAGCCAAGTGATAGGTATATTTTAAACCTTAGCTCAGGTAAAGTGTCCATTTGAGGTTAGTGATCCTTTGAAAGAAAAATAGTTTATCGCTTAAAATACGGGGAGTGAGACGTTAAGGTTTTCTTCTACCCACGTAGTGTTTATGTAGTGCGGAGCCTTCCCTATTAGTATATCGTGCAATAATACAGATCCATAAGGTGACAATACACCAGGTTCGTCTAAAAGGTCTACCGCAAGTCCGGATATCAAGTAAACTTTACCATCATGAACTGCTGAAGTGTCATTATAATACTCTTCAATTAATTGCATAGTATAGGTGTAGTTGTAAACAGTCTGTGCTATTATCACTTGCGGGTTCACAATAAGTATCTTGGAAGCCGTTACAAGCGGGTAACCGGATTCGTTAGTAAAAACGTTGTTACCTCCAGCCAAGACTAGAAGATTATTTATAAACACGTTACCTCCAACTGTGTAAGCTTCACCGTTGGGACATATCCAGTCTAAATACGCCACGTTTACTGAAGGAGTATAGTTAATCATGTGTGAGTTAATCCAATTAACTACCTCTTTACCAACTTGAACCTCGTTAAATTGTTGGGCAATATTAAGGATGTTTTCCTCGATTTGTACAATGGATAAAGCGAAATCGTTGTTTGTAATGAGTAAATTCAATCCTGCTTTTTCCATATCTGGTATGTAGTGTGAGTCTAGCCCATACTCAACAACTACTACGTTGGGGTGAAGGAGTAAAAGACCCGATATGTTAGGAGGGCTGATAGTTTGGAACACAGTCACGTTAGATGGTATCAGCGACGTTTCGTTCAAGTAGTGTAAAAGCTCGAAGGAATATTCGTCTAAGCCAACTATATATTTACCGAGTCCTAACGAAACTAGGATCTGAGTATCTGAGGGGGCTAGACTAACGATTCTCAGGGACTTTTCTGAAGTTGTCACGATGGGCTGGGATATTTTGGGGGAAGTACTTGTTCTATTGCTATAATATTGAGTATAAATCAGAATTGAAAATATTACTATTACCACTAGAATTATTCCGATTAAGATTGAGCTTCTCATAAGTATGGATAGGTTATCCAATACATATAAATTTTATCAAGCTTCATTGTATCAATGTAGAACGTTCTCGAACGTGGTGAAATTCCGACTCATACTCAATTTCTTTCAGAACACCATTAGTGTTTCTACACCTTACGAGAATAATGTGCAATTTGTGACTACTTTTTAACCCTAGTCAAGTAGCTCTCTTCTAGTAAGCGTCGAAATTACCAATTTCCACTTGGCTTAGTTTGCGAGGATAACACTTTCAGGAATACAAGGGTTTGTATACTTTCCTATTACGTAAGATGTTTGCCGACTGTTTTTCTAAACAGAGTTTATTAACTGTTAACCTGATCTTCTTCTCTAAGGGTTCTTCCATTGTTATTTAAGAAGAGTTCTCCTCGATACTTTGTTTACCCATTAATACGTTGGACGTTAGGTTAAGATGTACCCTTGGCTTTAATCTATGGTGGAAAAGTTTATTATATGGATAGGCTGTCCAATTCTTGTGAATAAAAGTATCCTGAAGTATTTCTTATTTCTCTCTATTATACCGTCTTTCATTTTGGCTCTTATCGTAGGACAAGTCATAATTCCAATTAACGATTTAATTCACCCGAATGGTGTATATTCGATCATACTTTACAGAATCAGACTACCTACGATAATAACCGCTATGGTAGTAGGTATAACACTGTCATTGAGCGGAGCCATTATGCAACACCTATTGAGGAATCCTATTGTCGACCCTTATATATCAGGGACAGCGTCTGGAGGAGCTTTAGGTGCGATAATCTCGTATTTCTTGTTAAACTCCTTTATAATGCCCTTCCTCCAGCCTCTGTTCGCTTTTGTTTTTTCTCTCCTCTCGACCAGTTTAACAATCATAATAGGAAAAAGAGGAGGGATTTATGGTTTAGTGATAGGGGGTGTTATAGTCTCTTATATCTTCACTTCAGTTTACACGATATTGTTTACGATCCTTGAGTATAAGGATCCTACTATACCCCCTTTGCTGTTCTGGCTCTTAGGAGAGATTAGCATTGTTGGGTGGGATCAGGTTATCCCCCTGATATTAATTTCAGCTATTCTTGTAATACTATCGTTAATTCACTCAAAAGCTATCGACTTAGTAGCAATAAGTGATGAGTTGAGCTATGCCCACGGCATTAACCCCCAAAGGTTCAGGGTCTTCTGGCTAACCTTCATAAGTTTCGTGGTATCTTACGAGATATCCTTGGTAGGAGTCATCGGTTTCTTGGGAATCCTTGTCCCTCATCTGGTGAGAAGGATCATTGGAGGAAATATGAGGGATCTTACAGTGTACTCTTCTGTCATTGGTGCTTCCCTTATGTTAATAAGTAACGTATTATCCCATGGTCTCTTCGGGACTATTATCCCAGTAACTCCGATAATTGCCCTAATGTCCTCCCCGGTTCTGGTTTCGCTCATGGTGAGGATAAATGATGGTCAAAGGGTTGAGAGTTAAGTTCGGTGATAAGGTCGTCATAGATAACGTAACTTTCGAGCTTAAGGAAGGGGTGACGCTTCTTTTAGGACCTAACGGATCAGGTAAGACCACCTTACTCAGGACTATAATAGGTATGGTTAAATCGAACGAAGGGGAGGTTTCAGTAGACTTAGAAAAACTATCCTATTCCCCTTCCGAGTTCTTTTCTCCTTCCATGAAAGTCTGGGAAGTCCTAACAGCAGGGAGAAAGAGAGGAAATTACGAGAGATATGTTAAACTATTAGGGTTGGATAAGTTCATGCAAAGGGATTTCTCCACGTTAAGCAGTGGAGAGAAGAGGTTAGTGTTAATAGCTAAAGCACTTGGTGAGGGAAATTTAGTCATAATGGACGAACCCTTCTCTAACGTGGACTTTGCTAACAAATTCAAGATAATAGCTATAATGAGCCAGCTGAAGAACGAAAAGCTATTCCTTATTACAGCTCACGAGCTGGATGTTATAAACTACGTCGATAGAGTCATCCTTCTGAAGAACGGAAGGATTATCTACGAGGGAGAGCCGAAAGGCCTCTCGGATGAGTTACTGTCCTTTGCGTATAATTATAAAGTAAAGAGAGTTGACGTAAACGGAAAATTCTTTTTCACTCCGGAATTTTAATACCTCAATCTATCATTATAAATTACACGGATTCTAATACTGGTATACTAAGTTATACACTTACGTTTAACACTGTTAATTGAAACTGACTTTCGGTATTATACCCAAATTCTATTAAAAATAGATGCGAAATTTCAACTATGAGAAAGATTACCACACCATGCGAAGATGCATTTAAGAGTGTAGTTCCGGTATTAAGGTTAGCAATTGCTAAAAGACTCATAGAGAAAGGAGTGCCTGTAGTTAAAGCATCAAAGGAGGTAGGTATTTCAGCAACCACTTATGAAAAGCAGATAAAGATGAAAGGAGAGCTAGTCCAGAAGGTAAACAGCGATGAAGAGGTAAGTGATATGCTGGACTCCTTAGTTGGAAGAATTTTAAGTGGACAAACCGTCGAGAGCACTTCTTTCTGTATTTTATGTTCGAGGTCTAGGAGGATCTTCAATCTTCCTCCGTGTCCGAACCTTTAAATAAGAAAGAAACGGAAACTATTACTATTCCCGCTACTAAACTTATTATGAAAAAAGTCAAGGATAGAGAATAGACCACATAAATCGGGGAATCATTTATGAGTACAAATCCTACAAGCACTCCTTGCGTGTAATTATTTTTCAATAGTAATTGCGAATCGTAAAAACCCTCTCCGAAAACATAATATGTCCCGTTACTATACGTTGTGTTTATTATTTGAATGTTTACGGGGATTACTTGCAACGGCTCAGACACATTATCTTTGTATTCAAACACAAAACTGGAGTAACTAATACTAAGAGTGTAATTTCCCTCCGCTTTAATGGGTATAACACCCTTTTGGTACGAGCTCTTTGATAGGGTTAGATGCAGATATAAGAATACCAAACTTACTATAATAAAAACTAGACCGATTGCTAGAAAGCTCTTTTTCACAGCGATATTTTATTATGGAGAAGAGACTATAACTTTAATCCTACTATCTTAGTGTTAAAACGCTCTATAAAACGGCATTAATTCCGGCTGAATAATCGTTAATTTGGAGGCTGGTGGGAAAACCTACCTAGCTTTGGCTTTTTGCATCTCCTTAACAGTCCTCATGATTACCTCAATGGTCTTACTTCTAGGGGGCTCTTCGTACGTGCCTTTACAAAAAGTGTCAATTGCAATTATATACGTATTGAGAGTAGTGTCCAATACTTTTATTTCGGGTTCCTTAATTACGAAATCTAATTCTTTAATCCTCTTCTTTAGTTCTGGTACCAACTCATCTGGGTCTATGTCTTTTGTAATCTCATACTTAGTCCGCACTAGCCTATACTCCTCTTTATGAACAAATATGGCAGCTTGGATCATTACGTTGTTAGGTATCTTCATAATGACATTCTCGTCCGTAACTATGGTAGTATACATCAGACTGATGTCAGTTACTATACCAGTATAACCCGGGATCAAGAAATCGTTGCTCCAGAAATTCCTTTTCTCTCTTATGTTTAATAAGTTGAAGATGTTAGAATAAAGAAGATATAAGAAAACCGAGGTCTGCAGTTCTTTCAGGGGCATTTGACCCAAAAAGTATAGCACAAGAAAACTCTCAGCTACCATGACGACTCCAAGGATGATTGATACCTTGACTAAGTTAAGAATCTTCCACGATGCAGGTTTCCTACTCCACGGTGCGTTATCGGTAGACATAGTTAAAGTAACGAAATCAAACATGAACAGTAACAATACCATTTCGAAGGTGGAAATCACGAACTTATTCAAAAGAAGTAAAGCCAAGGCTATGAAAACGACGTTCTGGAAAGTCCTTGTTATTCTACTGAGTATCCAGATATTTATCCTCTCGTAAATCCTCCTACCGATTTTTATCATATCAACTATGTTCCTCAAACCTGGTGAGGTTAGAACTACAGAGGCAGCCGCCTTAGCCACGTCGGTAGCATTACTCACTGCTATCCCAACATCTGCTTGCCTTAAGGCTGGAGCATCATTTACACCATCTCCAGTCATTCCAACCACCTTACCCTCTTGTTGCAAAAGTTTTACTACAGTGTATTTGTCCTCAGGATAAACCTCGGCAAGTCCGTCTATCTGGTCTATTATCTTAGGGTTCTCCTTAAATTCGCTGACCTTAACTACGTTAGAACCAATCCCAACTTCTTTAGCTATCTCCTGAGCGATAGGTTGAGCGTCACCGGTTAGCATTATCACCTTTATTCCCAAGTCTTTCAATTCTTTTACTAATTCAGCCGAATCCTCCCTAGGTGGGTCCCTGAGAGAGACGAGACCTACTAACTTCCATTTCTCTCCATCATTTTTGGCTACAGCTAGAACCCTGCATCCTATCTTAGCTTCACTATGAGCTTTCTCATATATTTCCTCAATGTTTTTTAACCCACATAATTTACCCAAGGCATCTATTGCCCCCTTAGTCACTCTAATGGTAGACCCTCCTTTCTCTACTGTACTTTCGGTTCTCCTACTTGAAGGGTAGAAAGGTTTGAAGTCGATAACTTTCCACTCCTTGAGATCAATGTTCATCTCCTTTGCCTTGCTAATGAAAGCTAGGTCTATCGGGTCTTGGTCTTCTTCCCTTGATGCTAAAGCGCCGTAAGTGATAACTTCTTTTTCGTCCCCTTGTAAGGGAATTATTTTATGAACCGAGAGCTTGTTGATAGTCAAAGTCCCAGTCTTATCTGAAGCCAAAGTATTCATAGTAGACGCTCCTTCAATAGCATCTAGTCTAGTGACTAATACACCAGACTTAGAAAGTTCCTCGCTGCCCAAAGCTAGACTTATTGTAAACATGGCTGGCAATGCTATAGGAATAGCCCCGATTATTAGCACAAGTGCTAGAGGTAAGAAAGTGAGAAAGTTCTCGTGCCTCAGAAAGATCACTATTCCGGAAATAGCAAGAATAATGAGAACTATAACCATCATCCAGAATACTACCTTAGATATCACTTGTTGAACTCTCAGTCTTGGCTTTGCGATACCTACTAACTCCGCCGTCTTACCGAAATATGTGTTCTTACCAGTAAGGATCACCACTCCAGTTGCTTCGCCTTTTTTAACAATACTTCCTGAGTATACTATGTCTTCCTTATTTTTTGTAACGGTTAAACTCTCTCCGGTTAGAGCAGATTGATCTACTTCAAGCTGTCCTTCTTCTATCTTAATGTCAGCCGGCACAAAATCTCCTAGTCTTATTCTCGCTACATCACCAGGGACAAGATAACGAGAAGGAATGTTCCTCCAATTCCCGTCCCTCAAAACTCTTGCAGTAACTTGTAACCTGCTTTTTAACATCTCAAGGGCTTTATTAGCCCTCTGCTCCTCAGAAAAGCTGAGGATTGCGTTAAATACAATTAACGCTATGATTATATAAAAGTCAAGGTATTTTCCCAATACATAGGAAAGTATAGCTGCTGCCTCTAGTACCCAGGCACTTGGATTCCAAAACTTTTTTGCCAAGTTGATTAAGGGGTTCTCCTTCTTTTCTTCTATCACGTTTTCGCCGTATTTTCTCGGCCGGTTCTGTACCTCTACCTCAGCCAATCCCTTGTTGAGGTCTGTAGAGAGTAATTTTACAACTTCTTTCACAGGCTGTTTGATAATATTTTCCTTATTTATTTCCTCCATTACAAAGTTGATAATAGAATTCACTAGGTATAAATCTTTCTGAAGGGGGAAAGAAAAAGAGGAAAAGGGGACGTGATGGATCGAAAAATTTGTATTAACATTCACGTTCCGGGGGTCGATGTGTTAGGAGCGTGGGTAACGTAAGTTAGTGCAATTTGCATTGCTATTATACTAATTACGGCAACAATTGACACTTGAAATACCCTGAAAGTATTCTTAACTGTACCGTCAGCAGCCTTAGCATATAACAGTCCGAATATTACACCAGTTTCTGCGATCATCAGCTCTAATGTAGGTAACATCTCATTTACCTCATTACCTATGTTAATAAATGCTGTAAAGAAGTTAAGTAACCCCGTTATACCGGACGGAATAGCAATACCATTAACACCCTCCAAGTTCAGGTTGGGTATTTGGGCTATTCCCGATATGTTGTGTAAGACGTAGACCGTCATAACAATAACACCAGCCATAATTGCAGGTGCAATTGCCGCAGCCCCTACGAACATATATAAGCTCCTCTTCTTGGCCATTATGGCGTCATAGTAAGCGTCTGTAATTTCCGCAAGCCTAGTAAAAATGTTATACCTAAGTACACCTTGTCTGTCCATCTCCATTAAGTTCCTGAAGACCGTATTAAGGATCCACGAGTCAGTTCTTGGATTGAAGTTACCCGTAGTTATCATAGATGATACATAACGGGAGATCGTGTCATCAATTAACTTTCCGAAAGTAGTAGCCTTTACCAAGGTTGAGGATAATAAATCACCCTCTTGTAACTTTCTCAGGGCGTTAAAGAAATTATCACCGGTACTTCTTATGAGCTCCGCAACAGACCTAACAAAGATCGGTAGCTTTTCCTCAGCCTCGTTCTTAGCCTTTATTCTCTGATATGCTGAGTAACCATAGAAGAATGAGAATGCCATCATTGGCATCTCGAAGTAAATCCATAGTAACAGGCCTCTAGGAGAGAGTATCTTTAATATCGTCAGCACTGCTAGGAGTATCATAGATATGGCTAAAGCTATCCCTCCCTTCTTTATATCACCGTTTATCTTAACATCCTCAGGCGGGGCACTAAGTGCCAAGTACATATATAAAGCAAATCCTATTAAAGGTACCATAAAGAAGGCAATACTGTCTGTACCATATACCGGATTGTTAGAGGACACGGCAAACGATATGGAGAACAACGGGACAATTAACAGAAACAACAGAGCAAGTTCACCGAGATTTGAGGCTGCCCTACCGAAGTTCTCCCACTTTCTCTTTAATTCCTCCATTACCTCCACTGTGATTCTGTTCATGAACTCCATCAGACTTCCTCCACTCTTAGATATCGACACTGCTCCAAGCAAAAGTCTTTCGAAGACCTTAGAGGGATGATCCATTGCTTCTCTAGCAATAGCCTCTTCAGGAGGCATATTGAATATAACGAAGTCTCTGTGGATCTTGAGGAACTCTCTGGGGACTGCCTTCAGATATTCCGTCCCAAGTTTTTCCTCTTCGTTTACCTGCTTAGAACTCTTTTTGTCGAAAATTAATAAAGATCCTCTAGTCTTCTTATCTCTACTCTTTATCTTCATATCCGCATAAGTCTCGCTTGACTTAAGCTCTTCAACCATCTTCATTATTCCATAACCTAACTGAGCCATGCTCCACATCACTATTGAGACTATAGGCATCTCCTTTTCTACTTGGGTAGCTAAGGAATTCCTAGCATCCCACATTTTCACCCACGGGTAAAAGTATGTGATAATGACTACTGCTCCACCGGCTAACGAATAGAGAACGGCCCCACTAACTATATAAATCATCATTCCGACTACCGCTGATAGTAAATAACCGTACCATGAGTATTGAACCATCTCCTTAAGCCATATATTAGGGTCTTCGATTAGCTTAGACTTCTCTACTAACGGTACTATTATGTCAGTCAAGTAATCGTCATACTTGTGGATATAGTTAAAAACGGTTATCACTACTGAATAAAGAAGGAGACCTAGTAGTAAACTCTCTAGGTAAGGTAGTCCGGAAAACCTAAGGAATTTAAACGATAGCAGAGTCAACGTTAAGACATCTATAGTGACTATCAGTGTAAACAAGAAGTTTATAGGTGAAGCCTCGAACCTCAGCTGTTTCTTCTCCTTTCTTGGCTTCACCTTCATAGTAGTCTTCTTACTTTTTTTAGATAATTCCCCTAGCCTCATAGAACTTCGTCAACTCCTCCTTATATTGATTAAGGGAGAGGTTCCTTTCATATACCCTCTCCAAAAACTCTACCCTTGACTTTAATTCCTCCTCAAGTTCCTTCTGGGTTAACCCGTTCTTCATGGCAATTTCTAAGAGCCTTTCACTGGTAGGTACTAAGGAATCGTCCCAGTCGTCCTTCAACGGGTTATAATGGACCAACCGTCTGTAGACTGCTAGCCCAGACTTCAACAACACCTCGCCTGCTTCTTCCACTCTTCTCCTTAAACCGCCCTTCCTTTCGGGATTGGGGTATGTGTTGATAAAGACTACCATAGTGACCAGTGCGAAGAACGAGTCGTCTACACCGGAATAATTAAACCTGGCTTTAAGGGAATCGTAATCCTCCGCGTGCAGAGAAGTAACTCCTCCGTGACCGCTAGCTACAGAATGGATGAACTCTTTAATCTCCTCTTTAGTTCTTACCTCACCTACTGACACGAAGTCTGGTCTAATTCTCAAAGTATGAGAGATCAACTTATCCAGTGGTATCTCTATGGCTTCACTGTACTCCATAAAAGTAGTAGACCTCCTAGCCACTAGCCTTGTCCAATTGGGGAAAATAACCTTAAGTTCAGGCACTTCCTCCACCGTAACTATCTTCCAAGATGGAGGAAGGACTGTCATTAATGCATTTATGAAAGTAGTCTTACCGGTTCCCGTCCTACCTACAACCAGAATAACTCCTCTGTTTTCCAGAATGTACCAGAGAGCCGCAGCGGTCAGAGGTGAAAGGGTCTTACGCTTATAGACTAAATCAGCAAGAGTCCATACCTCCTCTAAAGGTTTTCTTATCGTGATCGTTGAGCCGGGTAGAGACACTTCACTACCGAAGGTTACCGCAAATCTATAGCCTTCAGGGGTTATGCCTTCAACTATAGGCCTTGCGAAAGTTACGGACTTACCAGACTTTAGTACGATTCTCTGAATGAGATAGTCAGCCTCAGCCTTAGTTAAGTGTATGTTTGTCGGCAACCATGTTCCGAACTCTCTATGGAATACCCACACTGCATCTCCATAGAGATCTGATCTAGAGCCGGAATACGTTATATCCTCTAAGTTCTCATCGTCGAATAGTGGAGACATCGGTCCATAGCGAAACATGTCACGATATATGAAGTAACCTATGTTAGGATCACCTCTAACGTCAGGGTGCATCAATATCTGTTGAATCATCTCGTCCTCGTTTGCAGAGGGCTTTATAACATAATATAATGTCTTCTTTATCTTGTCCACAACTTTCATCTGCTTTTCGTCTAGATCCGGCTCATCGACTTGGTAATAGATGTCCCCTTGCTCATCCTTCACTACGTAAGCCCTAGGATAAGATACTCCTTTCTCTTCGTACTTCCACTTAAGTTCCTTTTCAAGAAGAACTGTGCCCATAACCTCGGGCTTTAAAATTTTAATAACAGATTGTTCCGACATGAGGATTTCACCCACCACCAAGGTATTATAGAGATATATAAAATGAGTTTACGTCACCCCAGTTGTTAAACATTACGACGTAGACGTTTCCGTAAGGATATACTGGATTATTAGGTAGTTCGTAGTAGTCAGTGGGAACGTATTGTGTATTATGTAGATAGGGGGGAGCAGCGTAATAGGGATAATATAGAGTATTACTATCGTATTGGAAATACGCGTAATAATAATAGTGTGGCTGACCTATTGGTTGAGGAGGACCAGGTTGGTGAGGACCGGGTGGAGTTTGTATCTCCTCTTGGCACTCTATTTGCACTTCGTAGTATTTGTATGGTATATATAGGTCAATAGGAGCCGAATAAGCAGAAGATGGGTTGTTTTGCTGATAATATGGTGAAAATAAGTCCTGAGTACTTATTGTAAGTTCTAGTGAACCGGAGGGAGCAATTGTTTCGCCAATGTAAGTTTGTACTAATTGAGCTAGTTTTGGATATGCAAATGTCTGATAACTAGGAGGACTCCCCTGCTGGTTCGTTCCGATCAAATTTGTATTTTGTGCGTTAGGTGAACCCGCAGAGATGATTAGATATTCTATTGTTTGAGTAATTTGAGAGGGATTGTAAACATTAACCGTTATTGTGGGATCGGAATAACATGTTATAGTTACTGTAAATTGATAAATTATCCCGTTAGCAATATAGGTACATGAGTGATGTGACGATTGAATAGACTTATATTGTATAGACGGGTTAATCTGCAAATTCGCATTATTATGGTTATAAATGTTAATCTGTGCTTGAGACAACTGGGCTCCTACGGCCTGAAAGTCCCCTAAATACGATAGTATTAGGGCTAAGGATATTAACAATATCATGATAAAAATGGCTATCCCAATAACAGTTCCCAACCCCTTTTTCCTTTTAAGATACACATGACTTTTCATCATTGCATCACCCCAGGGGACATAACGAACTCTTCAGAGTAGCCGTTAGTAAAAACGAGGGTTATGTAGTAGGTATTGAGGTTTGTAGGTACATTGACTATTAGTATCGCGTATTCCTTACCGGGTTGTATTTCATTGCTGGGACAAGGAATGAACTGAGGCTGACCTCCCGTTGTTCCGCTCGGTTGTACTACCATGTACACATACGTGATATTGGGTTGTAATGCGTCGTTTACCATTACATACGCCAACTGTACCGGTGAGGAACCGTAATTAACCAAGAAAAGTAACATACTTTGAGTATAATGCGGGTAGTTTTGCAACTTGGGGTACGGGTTCTCTATCAAGTATAAGGGCTGTAAAAGAGGTAAATTCGGGGGGGTAGGCGGTCTCTGAATTGCAGTAACAAAGTAACCTCCGTTAAAGGCAAAGAAAGCCCCTATCAACACTAGAGTTATAACTAAAGAAAGTAGTGCTGCTACAACTTCCGATAAACCTCTTTTTTGGACTTTCATCAGGCACTCACCACTTGTGCAGACGTCTGTATTTGGATGACCGAGGAACCTAATTGACCGGTCAATGTAACTATCGTGTAGTTCTCCGGGTTAACCCAGTCAGAGTACTGGTTTACTTGGTAGTTTCTAACAAAAGTGTAAAGTAACTGAGTGTAAGCCTGCCTTACGCTTACGGGCAGATGCACACTATAACTGCTGAGCTGAGAATAAGGCACAATGGCCGTGTAAAATGTGTTCCCGCTTAAGTCTTGTGTAATACCGTTACTAGTAATCGACACATGTTGCACGATAAAATCTGTGTAAGCATCATCCGATATATATAGTTGAATCATGACTGTACCGGGGTTTTGAACGTTTTGGTAGTTCATAAGGATCACTACAGCCCTGACTTGGATGTCAGGGGAGGAGGAAAGGATGTGAATATAATTTAAACCGTAATGATAGAGGAAAGCCCAAGCTAAAAAAACAATTAAGATCAAGAGGAGGGAGCCTACAATATTGCTTAGCCCCCTCCTCCCTCTAGACACCATTTACTTCTTCACCTTAATTTCAGTCTTGTACAACTACGCTTACTTGTTGACTGACAGTCTGTGCCGTTACGTTGTCAGCTGCAGAAGCCAATATAACCACTGTTTGACCGGTCTGTAAAGATGGTACTATTTTGGTGGTTATAGTTCCTGATAATGTCAGTGACTGACCCGGTTCTATCAATAGACCTTGTTTCGTAAGTTGGTATTGACCGCTTATCGGAGACAATGCAGTAGCACTACCACCAGTAGCACCAGCAGGAGCTTTACCAGTACCGCTATACAAATAATAAATTTTACCGTTTACTACTAGCTCCACGTAAGATAATGCAACAGGGTCGTTACCACTGTTAGTAATAGTAACAGATACAGTAGCACCTTGAGTCTGGTATTCTCCACCGGGTATAATAATTGATTCATCACTTAATGATATACCTGCATTATGGTTACTCGACGAGAATAGACCGAATGCGAAGTGTCCTATTAGTAGAGCTGCAACTATTGTTAGTACTATGAGTAGTAGTGATCCAACTATATTTGATAGGCCTTTTACCATTTTTTTATTAACTTTTTTTATTGTAGTAGCCATTTTTTCTCAAACACTCACTACTTTTTGGTCCTTATAAGTTTTTCTCTTTATGGGCTACTTCAGAATTATATAAAAATTTATAACAGCAGTTATGGGACTTTCCCTTAAATATCGCCCTGTAATTAAGGCAAAATCTAATAACTGCTATTTATAAAAAATAATTACGAGTATTACTCATGGGAAAGAGTAAGTACAAGAGGGATTGGCACAAGTACGACGAGAACGTTATAACTAGATATACCCTAATGTTCCCCTTCTACGTCTTCGAACACTGGTTTACTAGCAGAGGAGAATAGACATGCAAAGAAAACCTACAAGGCACCAAAGGAGTTCAACGAATTCCTAGCATTCCTCCACTTGTTCTTACCTTATAGGGCTATTGAAGGAGTATTGAGAGCACTAGAGAGACTGAAAATCATCCCAACAAGCCTAGACTACTCAACAGTGAGGAAAGAGTAAGAAACATGAACATAAAATTCCCGGAAGCAAACGACGAGCTGGATTCCTCAAGATCGAAATAGTAATGGATAAGGACCAATTCAACATAATAAACGCCGAAGTAACCACCAACGAGGTTGAGACTGCAGTCAAGACAGTTAAGGATTTACAAGATAAGGGAAAGAAAGTCAAGAAATTTTACGGAGATAAAGCTTATGATGCCAATGAGGTTTACAATACTGGGGTTGAGGTTGTTGTCCCACCTAGGAAGAACGCTTCTACTAGACGTGGCCATCCTACTAGGAGAAAGGTTGTAAGGGAGTTCAAGAGGTTATAATCGTTGGAGGGAGGAGAAGGGTTATGGTATTAGGTGGCGGCCATTGTGCCTTATTCTCAGCTCAGCAGTTATAGTGTACATCTGCCCGTAAGCTAGGGTTTTGAACGTTTTGGTAGTTCATAAGGATCACTACAGCCCTGACTTGGATGTCAGGGGAGGAGGAAAGGATGTGAATATAATTTAAACCGTAATGATAGAGGAAAGCCCAAGCTAAAAAAACAATTAAGATCAAGAGGAGGGAGCCTACAATATTGCTTAGCCCCCTCCTCCCTCTAGACACCATTTACTTCTTCACCTTAATTTCAGTCTTGTACAACTACGCTTACTTGTTGACTGACAGTCTGTGCCGTTACGTTGTCAGCTGCAGAAGCCAATATAACCACTGTTTGACCGGTCTGTAAAGATGGTACTATTTTGGTGGTTATAGTTCCTGATAATGTCAGTGACTGACCCGGTTCTATCAATAGACCTTGTTTCGTAAGTTGGTATTGACCGCTTATCGGAGACAATGCAGTAGCACTACCACCAGTAGCACCAGCAGGAGCTTTACCAGTACCGCTATACAAATAATAAATTTTACCGTTTACTACTAGCTCCACGTAAGATAATGCAACAGGGTCGTTACCACTGTTAGTAATAGTAACAGATACAGTAGCACCTTGAGTCTGGTATTCTCCACCGGGTATAATAATTGATTCATCACTTAATGATATACCTGCATTATGGTTACTCGACGAGAATAGACCGAATGCGAAGTGTCCTATTAGTAGAGCTGCAACTATTGTTAGTACTATGAGTAGTAGTGATCCAACTATATTTGATAGGCCTTTTACCATTTTTTTATTAACTTTTTTTATTGTAGTAGCCATTTTTTCTCAAAAGATGACTTGGTTTTTGGTCTTTAAAAGCAAAGCAGATAGAACGAGGTTGGGAACGAAGTCTGAAACAGACCGTTTCACAGTTTTCATTAATTTCCCAAAGAAGAGTTATGTTTTCCTCTATTATTTTTACTTGAATTTTCTAGTGGAATAGTTATCTTTTAGTATAATTTTTATTTATATAATAAGTTAAATTATTTCAGATTTTCCAAGCAACTAACTATTGTATATGTTCTTATAGGGAGAAAGGCTTATATAGTAAAACACAAAGTAGATCTTATGTTAACAACTGGAACTTCTATTTCTTTAACACAATTTAATTATGTGAATGTCCTTAATATGGAAGACAGTTTACCGAAAATAATACTTTATTTAGTTTTGCCTAGTTATAAGGGAGACATCTTTCTATCACTAGCTATAATCTCCTTTGCCACCCTATTAGTTATCAGAAGGATAAAGGCAAAAAGTGAAGTTCAGATAGTTAGTGAGAAATTGGATAATAGAGATCTTCTTGTTATGGAGGCGATAAAGAGAGGATATAAAACTTTGACCGAGATCTCGAATTTTACCGGCATTCCAAAGACGACTACATATAGGAGACTCAAAAAGCTCACTTCCTTAGGCTACTTACAAGAAACCAGGGAGTACGGTAGAGTATACTATGATCTCAATTTAAGGACAAGAGGTACAAGAACTAAAATTAACAAAGGCATAGCCGAAAAGATGAGGGATAACGGAAAAGAGAAAAAAGAACTATAATTTCCTACATAATTCCTGTAAAAAGAGAGGGAAAAAGTTTTACTTTTCTACTTAGTTTCACGGGTATAGTTCTAGTGGAAATCTCGGGAAAAATAGTTTCAAGAGATCCTTGTATATTCGACACCTTTCTTTTCTTGGTGTGAAAGCTTTAGGAACTGAAATAGGGATTATAATACTCCTGCTAATAGTTTTAGCGTCTATAGCCATAATTCTAGCGTACTATGGTGCATTCGAGGGGACACTTAGCAGTTACTTCCCAGTTCTCGTTCTGATGGTTGTAGATGTTTATTTGAGCTTGGGAAAGTTGTGCACCTATACTATAATGATGTCTCTCATAGTGATTGTGGAGTAGGCAGAGGCGCATATCACGGTCAGGCACTCGGTATTTATAAATATACAGCAGTTATGGGAATCTTAGGGAGGTAATACCAAGAAGTCGGTATTAGCGAGAAGTTTTTAATTTTAGACGTCTTCATACTGAAAAGATGTCAAACGGAAAAGGACAAATCGAGTTAG
>NZ_JBBHKU010000049.1:0-4597 GCF_037389295.1 Stygiolobus sp. RP850M
TGGGAGACCGAGTGATTACGGTAAAATTGCTAGTCCAAGAATATAAAGGTGACTCCGGGACACACGTCAGATACCTCTACACGACCGATCTCTCGCTCAGCGAGGAGGAGATCGAGGAGGCATGGAGGATGAGGTGGGAGATCGAGAAGCTTCACAGGGACGTGAAGGCCTTGGGACTGGAGGACTCCTCGTTCTGGAGGAGAGAGAGGCTTCAGGGTTACCTCACGATCTTCACCATCATGGTCAACGTTGTCAGGGAGCTGATAGGGGCTCTTAACCTGAGGAGCGTGGAGGCGTTCCTCAGGTTCGTTGAACGTTATTTAGGTGGACCGCCGGGGCTGATGAAAATCTTTAAGTTACGTTAAAGTCCCATAACTGCTGTTAATTATAAATTCTACAATTGCCAAATGACTAAAAGATGCGATAAGTGTGGGATAGATTACCCAGACGAATACCAATTCTGCCCTAAATGCGGCTCACCTCTCAGGTTATTAGAAGGCACACCTACTGTTACGAGTAATCCTACTCCTCAACCCCCGTTACAACCATTTCCTCCAAACCAGCCTTCAGGTAAGAAATTCAGCTTTAAGATACTCGGTGGACTTCTAGGTGCTTTAGTAGCACTGGTCATAATTGTTGTCTTATTATTCGCTCTAGCATCTCCTTCAGCAGGAGCGTTAGCTCAAGTTTCAGCTATAGCACAACAAGACTTTGGCGGTTCTTGGTCTGTAATGAAATCTAACACTGGTGTAGCTGTTTACATAGGTAATGGTGAATATAACGTGACATTATTGAACGGTAAGAAAGTAACTGTAAGTTATTTGGATTTATCATTAACTTATTTAAGTGTACTAGGTTATACCAGCTTAAGTGTCTCAGGTAATAACAATCAATTTCAACCTAGCTTTGTCATACTCCCTACCAAAGTAGACTTCGTAGTAGTTAATGGTACAATTAACGGAGAAAAAACCCTAATAATAGGTGTGGGAGTCTATTACAACTCTACGCCAAACCCTGCTTACTATACCTATAATCTCACTAATTACATCCTGACAAACTCCACACTCTCTAGTTTTGTCTCCTCTTTATCAGCTAACGTGTCTAAATATGGTATAAATTTACAGATAGGTTCATTCAACCAGTTCGACTATTACTTCTTGTCTTCTACTAATCGAAGTTTTATATCGACAATGCCGGTTTCAGGTTACGTTTCGCAGCTAGGATTGGTTAACCTCACATCTTTGGCGACGTATGGCGAAGCGTCGACAAACGAAGAGATAGGAGTTATAATGATCAACATATCGCCTACTTTGTCACAAGCACAGAGTATTGCTTCTGAAATAGCCGGCAGTCTGTAGGAATTTAATGTTAATCACTTATTTTTAATACTACGTCTTTTTCCCTTCCTTTTAGAACTTCAGGCTTAATCTATAAGAGAAGTTGAAGGAAAGCCTAACTAGGTTATCTCCTTTCTATTTTGCAAAACATTGAAAGTCTCGCCCTTCCGGGGCTTGGAGGAGTCAGTTCCCCGACCTGATCGTAATTAGCGGGGGGACGGGATATGTAGCCAGTGTTTCGGCTCCTTCAACCGGTGGGCCTTCCGGTTGGGCTTTATTTAACACTGTAATGAAAGAGGTTTTTGGTGAGGCTGAGACTGTAACGCTTCTACGTAACTACTCGTTATTTTTAATCATTTCTAAATATCGTTTTGACAAGTTGTGTTTATATAGTATTACCGAAGTAGTAGTTTTTATTGATGATCCCCCTAACTGATAACGGGCACTGCTCATGAGGTTTGGGGAGTGATAAAAGTGTGGATGGGAGGGTAGTGGCGTTTCCCTTGACTAGCCCCAATGGGTGAATGTGTGTGATCCCTTAAGAGGGGGTGCTCGTGGTGGGATTAGAAGTAATTGAAAGTAAGGAAAAGTTACGCCACGGGTAAACATTAGTAATAAAAACAGTCATGCGGATGATAACCAATAACAGTAACTAAAAAGTACGCAACCTTCACTTCTTTAGCTTTTATTTGATAGTATTAATTTTAAGAAATATATATTCATATAAGTAGCGTCAATACGGCTCTTACACATATTCAAAATCTAAAGATATTGATAGAGATTTACCCTAGACGCAAACTCCCAATACTGAGGAAGTTATATAAAGTGTGGATAAACTCGCAGTTGAAAGTTTGAAAATTGGACTTCGAATTGAATATGCAGAAAAGAATAAATTTGTACTTTTGTGTGACAAGGAAACCTTAATCATTATTAACTGTATATACTTCCGATTGTTTGGTAACTCCTACAAAGAGATTTTAAAACCTATGTTGGAGTGAGTTAAATAAATTCTCGTTAAAGTCAACTAATATTAGCAATTACACCTTAGTACAATTGAACAAGTGTAATTGAATTCTAAAAATTTTAAATAGCCGTAAACGTTCTTAATAAATGATGATTGGAAATCACTTCTTATCTCCTCTATTGAGAGTTAAAAATACTAACAGAATTAAGTTTGCTGAGTACCGCGATGATACACGTGATAGAGCTATTTCAAGTAAGAAGTTAGACATTAATTCCGAGAGCGATGCATTGGAAATTATGAAAGTCGGACTTAAAGGGGGTATTAAATGGGCTCTATCAACTCTAATTTACTTTATCTTGGAATACGTTTACATTTACAGCATTACGTACTTTATGGGTGGAATTTCAGGGAATATCCCTGAACTCGCTTACGTGACTGGTGGATTCCTTTTCTTCATGCTAATTGTATTAGGATATATGTACTCCTATTCAGATAAAGCATTATCTAACATAAGAAGTGCTTACAACACATTATCTTCTATAAATAACCAAGTGGGAAAAGCTAGGGGTTTAGGAATGTGGAGTCGGAGTATCGGTGCTTATTTCGGTTTCGGAATTCTCGTATTTTTAGGGTATGTTATTATAGTGGCACTTTCATTCGGCACACCGGAACCAGAAAAGAACCAATACCTAATCCCAGATATCGCTGGAGCATATATCTACTTCTTCGGGGATAATCAATGTTTAACCTTAAATCAATGGGGCATATTACCTTTCGGATTATACGTAATAACCAGCTTTTTCCAAATTCTGGGGCTAATCATTTTTGGTATAAAGTTCTCTGGTCTCAGCAAATATTACCATGAAGGTTGGATAAGTTACGCAGGTTCCCTTCTGGTCTTAAGCGGTATATTTGGTTTCGTTAATTACTTTTACTTCTTACTGCCTCCCAATTTAACTGAACTTGGTGACGTAACATCGTTCTTATTTCCAATATCTGCAGCTTTGAGTTTTGCATTAGGGATTGTAGGGATCAACGGTGCTTCGAGAAAGTTGTTGTTCGGGGGTGGGGTTAAAAACTGGGTCTCCCTATCAACAAGGACAATACAAGGAACTCAGACTCCATCAAATACACAACCTACACCTGAGCTCATGACAGGTTTTGAAGATGAGAGTATTAGGGTTTTGGGCACGACGTACATAAAGAAAGACGGTACTGTGAATTTACAGCTATACTCGCAACACAAAGCCACATTAATTTCAGCCAGAATTGAAGATTTTAACCACTCTACTGATAAGATAAGTCCGCAGACTTTGAGCCCCAAGACCGTGACCAACGTCACTGTTGAGTTCGGAAGAATTCATGTCATACCGAATAAAATCTATACTATAGTCCTAACAGCTAATGTAGAAGGTAAAGAAATAGAAGTTACAATAACTGCACTCGGTACTTCCATGTGAAACGTATTTCAACAGAGCGTAAATAACAAGCGTCATACGGTTTGGGGCATAGTTTAACCAGTTTCGAAGTTAAAAACTCAGAAGCTGTTGAGGAAATTCAAAATTTGAATATACTCAAGTACTTTCAACACAATCAGCAGGTCAAGGGCGTACTCAAATTTACGATGGAATCTCTTAGTGTTTAGAGCGAAAATTTTTCACGGCTTGAGGATGTAGGAATCTTGGCCCTTCCACCACAAAAGCGACAAAATGATGTTTACTATTTTCCTCCTAAGGACTACTATTATTACACTTTTCCAAACCTATCTATCTATTCCGAATTCCATAACGACCTAGTTATAGGCATTCAATTGCGTGTCATGTAGTACAGACCACTTGTAAACATAAGTGACGTAAGAGGACAAGACTCAAGTCATTACACGGTAATCGGTGGTACAAAACCGTGTTAAACATTAATTCTAGTTAAGTGACAGCAATGTAGTTTTGCGACAACCGGCATTCTTAGATTGAAAGCCTTAAGAAAAAGTTGGATCGTTTGCAAACATTAACTCGTAAACGTCAACTATCACTCCCTAATAGCGAGTTTCTGAAAAAGGGATTGGAATCCAAGTTTAATGTCCATCTACCCTATGCACATCGATAGGTGCTTTTAAGACTTGTGCCTTTCCAACTGAAACATTATTATTAAGTATAATTTAAGTCATAACTAGTCCGTCTTGTGAGTTAAATATTAGAGGGAAAAAATGGCTTAGGCTGAGTGTGGTGATAGTGTCGTCGTTAAGTTATTTATATTTGTATAACGAGTATTACTTATGGGTAGGAAGCCTGTATTTAGG
>NZ_JBBHKU010000050.1:0-86652 GCF_037389295.1 Stygiolobus sp. RP850M
CCGGCGTACCCAGGCTTAACGTCTATTACTCCTTTTACCCTTGAAAAAACCGCTTCTGTGCACCAAAAACACCCTCCGCCTAATGTAGCTTTTTCCATAAATTCTGGTCAATGTTTACAGTATTAAACTATTGTTAGGAAAAATTTTACGCTTGGAAAAGGGTTTTTTGACTATTTCGAGAATGAAGATATTAGCAGGAGAACATGCTTTCTTATTTTCCCGATTTGGTATTAGCTAGGAATAACGATCTGAAGCAAGAATTATGCTATTCAGTTATATAGTTAAGGGTGAGAGGTTTAGTCATTATCTTTAGGATTCTAACCCCTGGAAACCAAATTTCCGATTTTATCCAGTTCTTGTCCCTTCGTTTCTGGTACTAGAAATAGTGTTATCAGTGCTGATAACAACGCTACTAAACCGTAAATTCCTACCATTCCACCTAATCCTATAATCGAAACTAGTGAAGGGAAGAGCGAAATTACAGTGGCTGAAGCTGTCCTATCGACAGCTACACTAATAGCTTGTGAAGTCCCCCTAACTTTAGTGTGGACCAGCTCGGGAGTGACCATACCTGAGCCTATTATTGACGCAGGCCCCATTGCGGAGAATAGATAGTTTAGCATGTAGAAAGTCAGACCTAAAACTGCTCCTTCTCCGGTGAGTTGGTTAGCCTTAGGCAAGCCGAAAATAGAGGGGTCTAAAAGCAGTAGTGAATAAAGGATTAACCATGTTGAAACTCCGGTGTAGCCTATAATTATAAGCGGTTTTCTCCCTATCTTGTCTATCAAGAGTATGCAGAGTAATTGTCCCGGAATTCCCGCAAAGAACTGGGCGATGTAAGTGAACATTATAGGTGTTATTCCCAAGTTATAGGCAATGGTTATAGGACCGTAGATTGCAAAAGTGGAGGAGTAAACGTCGTAAAGTAACCACAATATTGCAGATACTATTATTAGGAAAAGAGAGGACGCAAACCTCTGTTTGAAACTCTCAGTATCAACGTTAACACGTAGGCTCACCCCTTCTTTCTCTAAGTTCTTGATTTCCTTCTCTATCGGTCTCACTCTTGAAAGGAAAAGTAAAGTTTCGCTCAGCTTTCTTCTGGCGAATATGACGGAAAGTGCAGGGATTGCTCCGAAGCCTAATACTATCCTCCATGCTATTGAGGATGGTAATGGTAAGGTGACTTGGTCTACGAACGCTGCCAGTACTGCTCCCAGACCCCACATTACGGCGAAAGTTATTACCATTGCCTTTCCTCTCTTATCCTTATCGGCGTTTTCAGCAACAATTATCGGTGATAGTACGTAGTCTGCACCGACCCCCATACCGAGTAATAGCCTCGATAAGAAGAGTTCATTATAATTTTGTGAGAAGGCTTGTAGTGCGGCTCCTATTGCCATTAGAGTGACGTCTATTCCGTACATTCTCTTTCTTCCTTCTAAATCGGAAATTAAACCGAACAATAACGCGGAGAACGCTGCACCGAGATAAGATCCCGCGACCAGTAAGCCCTCTAATAACTTATTCATTGGTATAAATGCAGAGATTGTGTAGATCATTAATGATAATGAGTATAAGTTATAACCGTCTGAAAATACCCCCATTCCGGAGATGAGTACTGATCTCCAAGTCAGCTTCATGAGTAAATTTAGTATATACTTACAGTTAAAAATTTTGATTATTTACTTTTAGACATATTTCGTTATATAGTAGGAGAGAATATCTGACTATTTTAAATACTCACGCGAGATCAAATATCGTAATGTTAGTGAGGAAGCCCGTCAGGATGTTATCTGGCGTTACTATCGTATCGATTATGACAGCTCCGCACAGATGCCCTCACGGTAAGTGTATTTTCTGTCCCGGGGGCGTTGAGTATAACACGCCTCAAAGCTACTACGGTAAGGAACCGACTTTGATGAGAGCTATTGAGAACAACTATGACCCGTTTTACCAAGTTCAATCACGTTTAAGGCAGTATGAGTTAAACGGTCATACCCCGAGTAAAGTAGAACTTATAATAATGGGAGGGACTTTTTTAGCTACCCCTTTAGATTACCAAGAGTGGTTTGTGACCCAAGCGTTAGAGGGAATGAACAGATATCCGAACCCCACAAAGCCTGGGTTTGTGTATTTGGAAGATGCTCAGGTAAGAAATGAGACTGCTACGGTCAGATGTGTCGGGATGACCGTTGAGACGAAACCGGATTGGGGAAAGGAGAGAGAGGCTAAGCAGATGCTAAGGTTGGGAGTTACTAAAGTGGAACTGGGAGTTCAAACTGTCTATGATGAACTTTTGATGAAGAGTAATAGGGGTCACACTGTAAAAGACTCAATAGAGTCTACAAGGATTCTAAAGGATAAAGGTTTCAAGATAGTCTATCATGTGATGCTAGGTCTACCTGGTTCTGACCCCGATAAGGATCTTGAGGGGTTTAAGAGGCTTTTTTCAGATCCGGACTTCATGCCAGATATGCTGAAGATTTACCCTACTTTAGTGGTCGAGACAGCACCTTTAGCTGAGCTGTGGAAGAGGGGGTTCTACAAGCCTTACGACACTGATACTCTAGTGGAACTGATTTCCGAAATGTATCGATATATTCCCCCGTGGGTTAGGGTAATGAGAGTACAGAGGGACATCCCTGCTCCGATAATCTTAGACGGTAATAAGAAGGGTAATTTGAGGGAGTTAGTGGAGGAGAGGTCGTTGGAGAAAGGTATTAAGATAAATGAGATAAGGTTCAGGGAAGTGGGGATTAAATGGTTACACACGGGTAAATTACCTCAAGGAGAGCCTAAGTTAAAGAAATATGTTTACGAAGCGAGCAGGGGGACGGAGGTCTTCCTCTCCTTTGAATATGATGACGGTACGCTAGTCGGGTATTTAAGGTTGAGGAAGCCCTCCGATGTCGAAAAGGTTACTATAGTGAGAGAACTCCATATCTACGGTCTTGAGACTCCGGTGGGTTTGTGGGATGACCTAAGTTTTCAACACAAGGGGTACGGTTCAAAGCTCTTAGCTGAGGCTGAAAGAGTCTCTTCCGAAGAATTTGACGCAAAAAGGATCTTAGTCCTTTCTGGTATAGGTGCTAGAGAGTATTATAGGAAGAAGGGGTATCATAACTCTTATCCTTACATGGAAAAAGAGTTGGTTTAGGATGATACAATTTGTTCAAGTCCTTTCATAATTTCAGATTCTACATGTTCGGTCCATAACATTTCTGGAACATCTATGGCAAGGAATAAGGGTGAGAGTATTATAGTCTCTACAGCTGTAACAGCTAAGTTTTGTATCCATTTTCCTATGCCTGCTGTCACTTTTAATTGATTTCCTACCTTCTCGAAGGTAAATGTTAAAGCTCTATCTGCAGCTATTAAATCCCTAAGAATTCCTCCCTTTTGAGCCTGGACTATCGCCTTACCGTTTTCCTCCCTATATTGTGTTTTAAAGCCTTTTTGTTGCAGATATGTTACGAACTGATTTATAATTTGTCCCACGTCTTTTTGTGTAGTATATACCTTTTCTTTTTTAAAGATTCCCATACGATTATACAGTCTCTCTCACTAAAAAGTTTATTCATAAGAACTTAATTACTATAATAATATAAATTACTAAAGCTAAGAATATAATAATTGTAACAAGTAATAATAATAATTTTAGCCTTTACGAAAAGGTTTTTTAGACGGTAACGAATTAGTCAAACTATGAAAATAGTACGTCCACTATTCCTTTTTATCATAACCTTTGTCGGCGAGGTAGGACTCTTCCTGTTGTTTTCTTCATTTTATAACCCTGCCCTTGCCTCTGAGTTTGGAGGACTTACTGTAATTTATAACGGGTTGGTTTATAAGCCCTATTTTATCGTTCTCTTTACCATCTTTATCCATAACTTAGCAGTAGCTACACTGGATTTTATACCGTTAATGGGAGTCGCGATGATGGTATTTAGTATAATTGAGACGGGATTGGTTGTTGCGATTAGCGGTTCTATCATAGGTACTCCAGGGTTAACTATATCTCTTTATCTCCTAACTTTACCGCACTCTTGGTTAGAATTGCCGGCATATGCAGTAGCCTCAGCTAGTGGTGTCTATTTTCTATTTGACGCGGCTGACAAAGGTTTAAGAAAGGCTCTGGTTAGGTTATTCTACATGTACTTAATGGTAGCGGTAGAACTTTTCGTAGCTGCGAGCTTTGAAGCTGGGGAAATAGTAGACAAGCCTTACGGTCTATTACCCTACTTGTTTTGGATCCCGGCTTTGCCTGCATTTTATTTTCTTATAACTTTCTACAAGTACTTTCAAAAGCTAGCGGATTGTAGCTAATAAAACAGCCGTAAGGACTGCTGCTATCCCCAAAATTAAAGCGTAAGTCGGGAAAGCCGGTTTTTGTGCCCTTGAAGTAGGAAGGCTCTGAGGATAGTAGTATGTTGGTAGAGGCTGAGAGAAGTAATAAGTCGGTTGGTAAAGACTCGGAAAAGTGGGCTGAATGTATAACGGATATCCACACCTCGCGCAATAGTTTGCTATATCCTTGTTAATTTGCCCACATCTCGGACATTGTTTCATAAGCTAAAGTCGAACTTCGATATAAAAAATCCTTCCGTATGGTGTACGTTAGGATAAAATCTAACTACCCTCATCCACACTCTACTCTTTTTGTAACCGTAGTTACTTTCATCTAATTTTAGCGGAACTAGATAATTTTCGTATCTCTCTGCATGTCTTTCGCCTTCTTCAGGGAATAAAGAACAAGTGGAGAACACAGTGGGTTTTCTCAACCTTCTAGCCTCCTCTAAGATTATTGCTTGTAATCTTGAGAGCCTTAACATATCGCTCTTATTTAGCCTCAGAAATACTGAAGGGTCGGAGGCAATGGTTCCGCTGTTAGTACATGGTGCGTCGATCAAGATTTTATCAGCTTTTTTCACCGGTAAATTAGCGCCGTCAGCAATAATTAACTCAACGTTCTCTACTCCTAGTCTTCTCATTAGTTGTTTTTGTGTGTTGATCCTCTTCTGTGAAATGTCAACGGCAATTACATAGGACTTGTTGTTAGTTAGTTGCTGGATAAGCGAAGTCTTCATCCCTGGGGCACTACCTACTTCAAGGATTCTCTCACCGGGCTTAGGGTCTAGTACTATCACTGGGTAAACGCTGGCTTTATCTTGTATGACGATTTTCCCTTCTTTAAACTCTTTGAGATCTGAGATCCTCTTGTACGTTTTGATAATTTTATATAGGAAATCAAAGGTATCTTTTTCGACAGTTACGCCTTTTCTTTTGAGTTCTTCTATTGTGCTTTTGATGTCTGTTTTAAGTGTGTTTATTCTAATCCAAGTGTCTTTAACGAGTAGTTCGTTACTCGACGTTACACCGGTTACAAGTTTCAATCTTAGTTCCGCCCATTCAGGCAGTTTAAAGGTTATGTTTTTATCGTCATTGAGTAATATTCTCACTATTTCATAGACGTCTCTCCCAGGAAATAAGTAGGAACAGTAGTAATATTTTTTAAGAACTTCCAGAAATTTTCTGTATAAACTTGTTCTCTCTCCCCTTACACCGAGCGATTTATAAGCTATATCAAAAGCCCTTTCGGGAGAAATCTTATTCTTAAGTATAAGGCTTATAGCCTTAGCGTAAAGTTTTTCTTCCATTTTATGATGGTTACAATTCTTTCCCGGTCCTCTTATTATTTTTGCCGAGCTTTATTATTGAGCTAACGAGTGTAGGCCTTTTTCTATGTTTAATAATTGTAGACGTTTGGCTTTGTGAAGATAAAGTTAAATACCTAATCGATGGTGATTAACTTGGGTGTTATATTGGCGGAAACTGCTCATAAGGTGCTAGCCGAATCTTTGGGTTCAACAGTTCTTGTGAAATTAAAAGGTGATAAAGTAGTGAGGGGCACATTGAAAAGTTACGATATGCATATGAATTTGGTGTTAGAAAACTCCGAAGAGGTTATGAGTGATGGAAGTACTAGAAAGGTCGGAACTATAATAATAAGGGGAGATAACGTTATTCTAGTGTCACCCGTTTAAGGGGTCGGACTTTCATTAAGGTTTCATGAGTTTGTATTCAACCTCTCGTCCTCATTCCCCTTATTTCCCTCCCCATGCCGTCTACGGGAGCGGTAGTTAAACCACTCCCTTCAAGGACATAGGGAGCCTCATCGGACCCATCCTCCCCCTCACATTGCTCATTGAGTTCACTGTAGGGCTCTCTTCTACGTGATAGTATGTAACTACAAAATTTATAAACTCTCAATAGAAGAGCTAGGAATGTTGAATAATATCAAATGACATAAAATTCACGGTTTATCGGAAACCGTTGTCAACGGCATATTTGCTTCCCCATCTTCTAAGTTCCTCATAAATGCTCCTCAATTCTCTACCTTTTTCAGTTAGTTCGTACTTAACCCGAAAGGGTCTATCACTGACTATGGTTCTCTCTATTAAACCCGATTCTTCTAATTCCTTTAGGGTAGTTGAAAGTGTCTTTGAATTTAGTCCAGTCAACTTTTCCAGTTCGTTAAATCCCTTACCTCCGTCGAATAGGTAATAAATCACTATCATTTTTCTCTCGTTTCCGAAAATTTTAATTGACTCTATTACGGGACATAATTTACTTTTTTCACTTACTTTCATTTCGAAAGTCAGTTATTTGTATATCACTCACTGTATAAATATTTTTCCTTATCTATTATAACTTGCAATGGCTAGGTTAGTAAGGCATGACAAAAACTTTCCTTATCAAGTAAAGGCTAGTAATGGAGAGGTTTTTTACATATGTGCGTGCGGTTTGTCTAAGAATAAGCCTTTCTGTGACGGTTCTCATAAAAGGACGCAAGACGAGAATCCTAATGAAATATACGTATATGACAACGAGAATAGAGTAAAAATCTCCACCTCTTACCCGCAGACGTAAGGTAAAAATGTTTAAGCAGTTTCTAAAATAACTTTCTTTTTCTCAACTAAAGTTTTCTTTAAAGTATCTCTAGTGTTCAGTATGAGTTTATATACATCTTCACTGAGTTTTTTGCTTACTAATTCTTTGTTAGCCCTATACATATAAACTGGTCTTCCCTTCTTACCATCAGTTATTATCTTCTCTCTCTCGATTAGTCCTTTACTTAGCAAGGTGTTAAGTGCCTTGTTAACCGAGGCTTTGCTTACTTTTAGTACTTCCGCTAGTTCGTCTGCCGAATACTCTTGTCCTCTGCTTAACAATACGTGCAATACTTCTACCTCTCCTATTCCAAGTCCGTACATGAACGAAATTACTTCATGAATGTCTACTTCTCTTCCATCGGGGAATTTTATCTTACTTGCCATTTGTTCCACAGATAATTATTTTGCATTCAGAAACTAAAAAACACTATATATTTAAAAATATACATTTGTGTACATTTTAACATAGTCTAAGGGAGCGTTACAAGTTTTTCGTAAATTGATTTAAAGACTTTATTCTTTAAACTTTGATAGAACGTCTTGTAGTTTGGTCTCTAGCTCTTCTTTTTCATGAATAACCATTACATATTTTTCGAGAATTTGTAGGAGTTTATTTCCTTCCTCTGTTACATTGTAATACGAGCTTTTGCCTTCTTGCTCTTCCTTCAAATATCCGTTTCTCACAAGTATTTCAAGATATTTTTTTAGCTCTGCAAAATTCAATGCCGAAGCGTACATAATTTTTGTCTTGTTAGTCCTCTCTCTGCACGCGTTTAGGATACTATATATTATCTCAGCTGTGCTCCTTTTCTTAGTCATTAGTTTTGTGATAGAAAGATCAATAATATAAAGTAAACTAACATGTATCAAAATTATATCACTGTATTAATAGTAATTAATTACTTTTGATTAACTCTAACGCTTTATTAAACATTGTGCATTATATGCTATCAGATCTCAGGCTAATAGATAACAAATTTGTAGAGTTATTACTAGAAGAGTATTTCCTAGATAATAACTCTGTTGTTAATGACTTCTACATAGTCAAGGTGGCTGAGGATGTAAGAAGAAAGGTTTACAGATTTAAGGTTTGGTTGTTCAGGTCTCTTGATAATAAAGTTGACGGTTTCGTAGGTTATTTATTCTTTTATAAGACGAAAGTAGTGATTAGATTGCCGGTAGTTAAAGACGTAGATATAAGCGAGGAGTTAATAGATAAGGTGGTAAATCTTTATGAAAAGATCTATCTTAGGAAGAGGATTTATGAATAAGGAAGTCTTTAAGCCACTCTATAGTTTTATCGTCATTATTATTTTCTAAGAAATCTACAAATATGTTAGTGAAATCTTCTTTTGTCCTAGTCCTTTCAGAAATGTCTTTTATTGCTCTTATTGCAGTTACTTTAGCAATCTTGTACTTTTTCTCTTCTTTTTCTCTCAGTAATATTACTGAATCGTTATAAAGTATAATGCGTAAATATAGCAATTCATTTTCATCTACCAAGTCGTATTCGACTCCGTACACTCCCTCAATTAACTTGCTTCCGTCATCAAAGTTTTTCAATATTTTTCTATAATTATCAAAGCTTCCTCTTATGATAATTATTCCTAAAGGTCTAAGATATATTTTTAGCGTTTTTACTATTTCTTCCTCTTTACAAATAAATTTCTCGTGTTTTATTAAATGTCTTATATCATCCTCAAATACAACCTTCCCTTTGATCAAGTTACTATTAAATAGAATGTCAAGTACTGTTAACGCTTCTTTTTCGCATTCCATATGGCTTATTTTGAATATATCTTTTTAAACCCATTTTACCACTTGACACTGTAAATTTCTTGTAGGTTCAAATAATAAGGAAAAAGTTCTTTTCAGTATCATTCGTTGAATATAAACCATCCTGTATAAAGCTTTATTATTTTCCCGTAAGTTTTTTCAAGACGTTCTAATATATCTTCAATGTCTTTATATCTGCTTTCTACTTTTATTCCCGTTAGTTCTGTTCCTTCCTTTACAGCCTTGAATTTTATTCCTCTTTCTTTAAATTCTGATAGTAATATCGCAGTTATCCATGTCTGTAAGTGGACGAAGTCATTCTTAGGTAGCTCTAATATTTCAGAGTTCCCTTCTAATTTTTTAAGGGTATTGATATTATACTCGTAAGCATTATATTCATAATCAAAATATTTCTCATAAGGGAATAGCCCTATTGTGTTTTTCACTTTTTCCCACTCTTCACCTACCTCTTTCATATACTTATCTCTTTTTTCAAGACCAATACCGAAGAGTAAGAACACAAGAGATATTGAAGACTTAAGCCCTATGATGTTATATTTCTTCTTAATTAAATTAACTACTTCTGAGAGTAACTCCTCTTCAATCCTTATATAATCGCTTAATCTTAGTAAGTCTCCGTTTAAGGTTCGTCCATTTTCTATAAGAGATTTTAATTTAATATTCCTACCTTTATCGTCAAGATTTAATATTGCAAAGATTTCTAGGTCTTGAATGTCTCTCTTTATTAGGCACTTACTAATCTGCATCTACAATAATATTAACTAGGATATTAGTATTTAATTTTTACGATAATATTCTACACTAACAATATTTAACTTATTATAGTAAAATTAATATAGCACGTATAATTTACCTTTGATTTCCGGCGATTTCATTACTATTACAGAAAGTTCTCTCCTAACACTCTTAATTTGATTCCTTATGTTACAGTCAAAATCTTCCGGAACAATTATAATTACGTTCTTTACGTCTTTTGGAATACTGAAGTTTATGAATTTCCCTCAATCAATTACCAGTGAAATAGTCACAGATAGTTCATGAGTGACATTAAATTTCGAAATGAGTTCCCTAATCATGTCATTCTTTATGACTTCTAGTATCTCCATCTCTGTAGTCTTATTACATAAGCGGTTTACACAATATAAGTATTTTCCATAAATCTTTTATAAAAAGGGGTAGCAAAATTTTAATTTGTCTATAAGTAAAATTAGTTAGACGCTGGGATACTGAGCGGTGATTATAGGACCACCGGACTGATATATGATGTTTTAGGACAAACTCATTTAAATTGAGAACGAGATAGGAGTAACGTGAAATGTGCGTTCGTATTCAGGCGTGATTTAAGAATATATGATAATACAGGGTTAGTTGAAGCTTCTTATGATTGCGATGAGATAATTCCTTTGTTCATAGTCGATCCTAGGCAAATGTTACACAACAATTACAAATCGGAGTTTGCATCATCTTTTATGATAAACTCCTTGATAGAGCTTGACGCAGAGTTGAGGACTAAATGGGATGCAAAATTAAACGTGTTCTTTGGTAATGCTGAAGAGGTTATAAAGAAGTTAGACGTAAACGCAATCTACGTGAATGAGGATTACACACCTTTTGCTATACAAAGAGACGAAAAAATGAGAGAAAACGCTTTGTCTAAAGGGATAAAGTTTCTCTCATTTACCGATGTGTTATTATCTCCTAAAGAATTAAAGCCAACTAGGAGTTTTTCAGCATTTTATAAAAAGGCATTACAGTATAAGGTTAGAGAGCCTAGAGATGTTAGGGATGGAGTCAATTTTACCGTTATGGAAGACAGCATGGATGTGGACTTTTTGAAATCTTTCATAAAAGTTGAGTCTCCACTACTTAAAGGAGGTAGGTCTGAAGGGTTAAAATTACTTGAGAGAAAGGTGGATTTTAAAAGGAGGGATTATCCTGTGGAGAAGAACTACACTATGTTGTCCCCCCATTTGAAGTTCGGAACTTTGTCTATTAGGGAAACTTATTACAAGAAGAGGGATGATCCTGCGTTTATAAGGGAGCTATATTGGAGGGATTTTTACACGCTCTTAGCTTATTATAACCCTTATATTTTCGGACACTGTTACAGAAGGGAATTTGATTCGATAAATTGGGAGAATAATGAAGAGTATTTTGAAGCTTGGAAACAAGGTAGAACCGGTTATCCAATAGTCGATGCTGCTATGAGGGCTTTAAATAATTCTGGCTTTATCAATGGTAGACTTAGAATGATAGTTGCATTCTTCTTGACGAAGGTATTATTTGTGGATTGGCGGTGGGGGGAGAAGTATTTCGCGACTAAACTCATCGATTATGACCCAGCGATTAACAACGGGAATTGGCAATGGGTAGCGTCTACCGGAACGGATTATATTTTCAGGGTTTTTGACCCATGGAAACAACAAGAAAAGTTTGATCCCGAAGCAAAGTTCATAAAAGAGTGGATAGAGGAATTAAGGGATTACCCCCCTTCGGTTATACATAAGGTATATGAGTATAATATACCGGCTTATCCTAAACCTATTGTTGACTGGAGAGAAAGAGTAGAGTTGGTAAAAAGAGTTTTTAGATTTGAACAATAGTACAATTTATGGAAAAACCTGGGAATGTGAAACTTTTTGTTTCTAGTCTTATTTCGTTACCAATCCTAGTGTCTTATGGCTTGATATTTAAGGATATTTACGTAGTCCCCGGAATAATAGCAGTAGTACTCAGTCTTAGATCTGCCTACGAAAGAAAATTCTCGAAATACACGTTCTTGGCATCAGCAATTTCAAGCTTTGTCAGTTTCCCCAGTCCTTTACTTGTGTTCTCTATTTTGGTGGTAGTTTACGCTTTTTATGAGTATTATTCCGGTTCTCTAATAGCTGGGATAATTGAGATTATCCTAATAGCAATATCAACTTTATACGCTGTTATTCCTCCCTATACGGTTCCGTTTTACATTATAGGTCTTGTGACTTCTTTACCATTGACTTATGTAACCGTTATGAATTTGAGGGCATATAAAGGTAAGGACTTCACAATTGTAACGTTTAAAGCTAATGGCTTGCCTAAAGGTCTATCTTGGTTTGTAGATCTCAACGGTAGTGTAATTCCTACATCCGATTCGGAGATAAACATAATCAGTGAGGAGGCTCTTGGGTCACATGCCCCGTAAAAGACGGTAACGAGTATTATATTCCGTTAAATTACAAGGGTTTTGTAAGGGCTGGAGACTCTGTCGAAATCGTATTCAAAAAAGTTACAGATGCGAGTACTTTGAATAAATATGAAGAATGTGTGGTCGTCTTTGTTCCGGTAAACTTACCTAAGGAGTTAAACTTCTCTGTCTTAGTAAACGGCCATAAGTGTACCGGAAGGGAGAGGATTATGGTCCCGGTCTTCGACCATCCATTTATTAAATGGGAAGTGGACCGAATAGCCTACGGTGACGTGGTTTTTGAGCCTAAACAAAAAACCGGTACAGTTATCAGAGGCTCTGTTGTAGGTTTAGAGTTCGAACCGAAAATAGATAAGAGGTCATTAGACATTAAAAATTGGGATCCTAAGGCGTGGGTAGGCTCCAAGCTTTACGGTTATAGTGTAGTAGACACGGTTAGCGAAGGCGGTAGTAGTTACGTCGTAAAGGCTGAAAAGGACGGAAAGTAATGTGCCGTAAAAATACTTAAGCCGAATTTTTCGAGGTCTCAAACCGTAGCGATTAGGGAGTTTACGGACTTGTTCAAAGAGTCCAACAACCTAGTTAAGTTAAGTAATAACAGTCCCTACCTCGCTAAGATCTCAGGGATCTTTGCAGATGTCAACCAAATAGGCTCGGTTCTAAGGGGCGATACTGAGACTTATTTGAAATACCCTCCTGCTATTGTTATGGAGTTTATGGACGGGGGGACTGCTAAAGACCTTTTTCAAATTTATTTTTCTAACTCCAAGGAGTGGTACGAGATCGTTAGGTTTATCGTAAAGCATACAGCAATAGCATTAGACTATATACACTCTAACGGATACGTTCACTTAGATGTGAAATCTCAGAACATATTCTTGTCAGAAAAAGTTAACGGAACTTTAGATGATATAACAAATGCGTTGAGTTCTGGAAAAGTCTTAATTAAACTAGGTGATTTAGGTTCTGCTGTGAGAATAGGAGAAAAGTTCTTTCAAGCTACACCTGCATACTGTTCTCCTGAGCAGTTAGAGTATGCTATATTAGGCTTAGGCGCCAAGGTAGAATTTGATATTTTCAGTCTAGGAATGACTACATATTATATGCTTACGGGTAGGGAGTCCCCCGTTAGTAGATACTTAGATGAGGCAATAGACCTTTATAACGGAAATGATGTAGGTAGTACATTGAAACGTATCGACGAAGCCAAGATCGTTCTAAAATCTTGGAATATAGACCTTCCATCTAATGTACCGTCTAATTTAAGAAACTTTGTGGAAACCTCTATAAAATATAATGTAAAGAGTTTGTTTAATCTAGTTAAAAATCTATGATTTACGCGGTTTTAACATATTTTAATTTTAGGTGAAAATAAGTTTTATCAACGTAAATATAATTAAGCAAGAAACATAATTGATTAAATAAGGTATAAATAGATCCTAAGGAGAAATAAGTATAATGGGACGTGAATCATACTCAATGTCGTTTTATGTAAATATAAAGAAATTAAGAGTAATAGGATTAATTAAGTTTATGAAAACAAAACAATCCTACGAGGTAAACCAGTTTGAGTGAAAATTTAATATCACTATTAGGGCTCACAACATTTACATTAGTTAATAGTGTAATTATATACAATTTTAGTAAGGAATTAAAAAGACATGCAAATTACTTATTGGGAGAAGGGAAAAGAAAACTGATCTTAAAGTTCTTGGAAGAAGGAGTAGAATTTTTTTCTCAAAGTAGTCTATCAGAATTACTGGAAGAAATACTGATAGCTAATAGAGTAGAAGAAGAAATAAAGTTAGATAATATACAGAAAGAAGTAGTAGGTAAAGCGAAAGTTACGAACGAAGAGATAAAGAAAATATATAATTTGTCGGGGTTAATGATTAAGATAGATAATTTAGCAAAAGAGCTTTTGATCTTTTCTGAACAATTGAGAATCATTTCTATTTTGTTACTCTCTTTACCATTAGTAGATTCTATCTTAAACTTCTATCCAGAGTTTGATAGTTATAAAGTTGACATTCTCCCTTTCACAATAGGAAGTGACCTTCTGGCTATCTTTTATTTAATGTTAGTAAATTGGTTTTATATAAGAAGACGATTGAAGAAAAGCTGTAAGGAGTTAGAGATTTAGACTGATTTTGTGTATCTTATACTTTCTTATACCTTCGGACAATTTTTAATAATATGTTGTTTTTATTTATCGTATGGTTAAGTATTGTCCCAGATGTGGATATCCAAATAACGACGAGTTCTTGTATTGTCCCAGATGTGGATATCTTCTTGTAACTTTTCCACAGCAAAACACACCAACCACTATGAAATTTGACAATTCTTCTTCTCAGACCGTAAACTTTTCCTCTCTAATTCAATGTCCTAGATGTGGTACTCTAAATGTTCCTCATGCTAACTTTTGCAAGAAGTGTGGATTTCCTCTAAAGCAACCACAACAAGCACAGAGCCAATCACTTCAACAACCGACAATATCTTATCAGCCACCACAACAAACTCTTCCCCAAGTACCTCCCCCACCTCTGCCAGTTAATACTCAAGATCCTGCTTCATATCAAGAGAGTGTAAAAACTACTAAGAATAGGAGGAAAAAGGTCGTTAAGGCAATAATAGCCGACGTCGCTGTCGTATCTATAGCACTATTACTCCTTTCAGTTGTGTTACCGTATTTCTTCGACATAATTTTACTTCCACCTCTTTACATACCTCCTCCTGCTATCTCAGTGCACAATCTCACCAAATTCCAGTTGGACAGTGTACTAGGTGCTTCTGGTTGGTCAATAATTATGAACACTAGTAATTTATCTACAATATATTATTACGTCATAGGTCATCAAACTTCGTCTGTGCAAGGGGTAATTGCAGGTAGTTTAGTTGAATATAGTAACTCTGAAGTTAACGTTTATTCCATCTACCTTAATGCGTCTACTAACCAGGCTGCACAAAATATTGTGGCATATATAACATCTAATGGGCTCTATTATTCTTCTCCTAACACATTAAAATATACTACCCTAGTTAATGGATATACTGTTTATATAGCAAAAGGCGGAAACTTATTAGTTGGTGTTACCGCTTTCGGAAATTGGGTAGTGATGGTGCTAATATATTCCTCTCCTTCAATTATGTTAAGCTATTCTAACTTGCAGTTAAGCTCTTTAATCGCCGATATGGAAGTAACTAAAACTTTGTAAGCCGTGTTCCTTCGTTATAATTCCTTCCATTATTATAATAGGCATAAAAATAAGCTACGTTCTTAATTCATTAAAAGATGATCGCTAGTTCTCAAGTTAATTTTAGATTGTTATAAAATAACAGTTTTAGAGTTTCCTAAACTTATTAGCTTGTAGGGGATAAGGAGCACTAATCTGGTATTGCCTCAGTTGTTACTTGTTGCAGAAGAAGGCTGACTTGTAAACAATGTAATTATTAAGCTAGAGAAGGGAGTATAAATAATTTTATCGTGTAATAATTATTTTCTTATCATCTCGTCTCTTGTTTTCACTCAAATATTGGAGTAGATTTCCACCAACTCTTTGAACAAAAATGCACTCGGTCTGGGTCTAAAGTCCAATTCAAATAAGCCGAACTTCATTTCATAGCCAAAGTTCCATTCGTAATTATCTATTATAGACCAGTACATGTAAGCCTCTACTTTAACCCTGGAATTTTTTATTGCCTCCATATGTTGAAGAAGGAAGTTTGGTCTTAGTTTATCCTTGGAATCGGCTATTCCGTTTTCGGTAATATATATAGGTTTGTAAAATCGACTTACTTTTCTTAATACTTCTTCTAAGCCTTTAGGATATAATTCCCATCCATAATCCGAGGTCGGATTACCGTCTAGAGAAGTTGAGTTAGGTTGGCAAAATACACCATATCCCTTCTTAGGGCTTCCGTTTTTATCATAGGCTATTCTTGAGTAGTAATTCACTCCTATCCAATCCACTTTGACCTTCTCTAGGAAGGAATAAACAGCTTCTTCCATTCTGTCGTTTCCCTGAACATATGGAAAGTTGTAGACAAGCCCTACTTTTAAGCCCTTAAATTCATCATATACTAAGTTATGAGCTGTTATAACGTTTAATAACGCTTTCTGATAGGCAATTTTGCTAGTTACACCCGGAGGGAATATTCCGCTAAGATAAGAGAAGTTAATCAGTATATTGGGTTCGTTAAAAGTGCACCATAAATCAACATATTCTGAATAAGTGTCACGGATAAACTTTGCAAAGGTTAGGAATTTTCTTACGGTGTTCTCGTCGTACCAACCCAGTTTTCCTTTGGTAAGAAGATAGTCGCGTGCGATAATGGGCTGATGTATCCATAGAGGAAGGTCGAAGTGATTTAAGCAAAGAATGATTGTAAACCCCTTGTCTTTTAAGTCTTTCAAGATTTCCTTGTATTTATTGACAGTTTCGATATCTATTTTATCTTCTACTTTAAAAAGCCTACTCCAGCTAGGGTTAAACCTCCAAATACTCGCATTAAGTTTTGAGGCTAAATCGTGTATAACGGAGTACTTTGATAAGTAAGCATTCATGTAAGGTAAGTAGGGAACCACTTTACCCGTGGATAAATTAACGTCGTCGGTTAACCATTCGTACCAGTCTGAATTTGTGTTTGTCTCTTCAAACTGAAAAGCTGACGTAGAAAATCCGAATTTCACAAATTATAAAAACGTTCATAATATTTAACGTTTTAAAATTACTCGACTAAAGTTAAGGAAGACAGTGAAAATTTTCTATTTAATAATGTACTCAGTTCGGCTATTTTACCATCGCTTAATTTTTTATGACGAGTAAAAGTATTATCTACTATGCCTTACTATAATAGAAGACTAATCAAAGCGTCCATTGTCAGTATTTCCACCCCTATAGTATTGCTCTTGCTTTTTCAGTCGTTTTCCTTTCTATATGTTACATTGTTAATATTGACGTCATTGATTTCTATATTAGCATCTTTTAATCGTAATCTAACGTATATAGCCTTTACACTATCATTTTCGGTATCACTTCTCTTAATTATTTCATCGGGGAACACGAGCATTTTAGGGATTCCTTTTCTGTCTGTGCTACTTGCAGTAATATTAGGTTTACCCGGTTTAGCGATACCATGTGCTTGGGAAGTTATTACTATTGCTTCAGCCCTAGTGGCTTACGAGCTGTCCTCTTATGAACCGTTAATTAATGATTTCACATTGCCATTACTATCGTCTGCATTTACTACTTTAGCCTTTGCAAATATAATCGCAGCTAGCGGTAAAGGCTATCCTATAGTAATTTTGCAAAAGGGTATACCTGATAGTTTTCAGTGGGAGATAGAGATTAACGGTGTTGTCAGAAAAGTCACCGGACGAAAGCTGGTGTTGAACGAGAAAAGGGTAGAGTTTTATCTCTGTCCCTCCTTCGTGCAAGGTAAATACTATTTGCCAGACAAGATAAGTGGGAACGTGAAAGAGGGGAGAAAGATTGAAATTAATTTCGTTACCAGCGGTACAATACCATACGATAAGTATCCTCACTGTTTTGCTACCTTTTTAGTAACGGGTCTTCCTTCCAATATCCAGTGGAGCGTTAACGTAGGAGGTTATGATTACGTTTCGAGTAGTTCAGCGTCTCCTATCTTAGTTCCTATATTGGGCTCAAAAAACGCTCTGTGGAAGGCGAAAGAGATCAGAATAGGTGAAGTAGTTTTTAAACCTAATGTAGAAAGCGGAATAATAAACAGAGGAGAAAAGATTATTATACCATACACAAGCGTTGTAGAGCCTAAGAGGCCCATTATATTGCCTTCTTTGGATAAGTGGGATCCAAGGATTTGGGTCGGTAATGATATCTATGGTTATAATGTTCTTTCCGTCCTCGGGGTAGGGGGAAACGGGTACGTTCTAAAGGCTGAAAAGGACGGAACATACTACGCTATAAAAGTATTAAGTATGAGAAATGAGTCTTCACAAACAAGGGCACTAAGTTTCTCATCTTTTGATGACTTATTTCGTGAGTCGGAGAACCTGAAAGAGTTGTCTAAGAACCCACGGTTTGTGAGAATTTACGGCATATATGTTGATATAAATAACATTACATCAGCCTTAAGGGGGAACAGTGAAGCCTACTTCAAATATCCACCTGCAATAATTATGGAATTTATGGAAGGTGGTACTGCCGCAGATCTGATAAAGACTCAATTGGTTAATTACCCGCAATGGCCCATAATTGTTAAGTTAATTATTAGGGAAATAGCTATGGCTTTGAGCTTTTTACACAAAAACGGGTACGTTCACTTAGATGTCAAGCCTCAAAATATATTTTTCGCAAAAAAGGTTGGAAACCAAGTGGACGAGGTCTTGAAGAATCTAACCGTAGTAGGTAACGTGAAGTTAGGTGATTTAGGGTCTGCAGTAAAAGCCGGGCAAAAGTTTAACCAAGCAACTCCCGCTTATAGCCCTCCAGAGCAATTAGAAGCGATAGTGTTGGGAAAAGGGGCGAATCCGTCTATGGACGTATTTTCCTTAGGGATTACAGCTTACTATCTCCTGACACTACATAACGATAACCCTGCAATTCCCTATCTTAATAAAGCCTCTGATCTGTTTATCAGTGGTAGAATAAACGAGGCACTGGGTTACATTAACCAAGCTAAGGTTGTTCTAGCCTCTTGGCGCCCTCAATTGCCTCCTAATACTCCTCAAGAGCTTGTTAACGTTATTTACGGTTGTATAAGTACCGATTTCACGAAGAGGTATACGAGTGAACAAGTCGCTTATCTTCTCTCTAAATGATTTTTTAAACACATACGATTCTACATACTTTTATGGAAACAGATGTAATAATAATAGGGGCGGGTGGTGGAGGATATCCGGGTGCATTCAGACTAGCCAGATCTGGGTACAGAGTAGTAATCATAGATCCTAAAGGAGAACTAGGAGGTAACTGCCTTTTTTCAGGGTGTATCCCGTCAAAGACTATTAGAGAACTAGCACAGATAGTCTGGAGAAATAACCGAATTCTGAAAGCTAATTTAAAACCGGACTTCTCCCTAATTCAGGATCACAAGGATCGTGTTCAGGAAATAAGGTATATGCAGCATAGAGAGGAATTAAAGGAATTTAAAGACAATATAGAGCTAATAAGAGGAAAGGCAAAGTTAATAGATAATAAGACAGTAGAAGCCGAAACCGAAAATGGAATGATCGAGGTTAAGGGTAGGTACTTAGTTATATCTACTGGAAGTGAACCAGTTAAACCGAAATTCCCTGGGTCTGAATTCTCGATAACAAGTGACGATCTTTATGGCTACAAAACGTCCTTGAGAAGACTTCCTGGTGATATAACAATAGTAGGAGGAGGTTACATTGCACTCGAGACTGCTACCATCCTTAAGGCGTTAGGCTACAACGTTAGACTGCTAGTAAGGAGCGATAAAGTACTCAAGGGTTTCGAAAGCGAAATAGTAAACACGTTATTACCTCTATTAGGCTTAGAAATAATGTATAACTCCCCTATCCTAGAAATCAAAAAGATAGGGGAACAAGAGTTTGAGGTCTTCTATAGTGACGGTAAGGGGAATAAGAAGAGTTTAGAAACTGGACTAGTTATGCTTGCTACGGGTAGGAAACCCGTTTTACCCGAGGGTGCTGGAGGAATTTTAGCACTAGATAGTAAAGGTCATATAAGTGTCGACGACTCCATGAAAACAAACTTACCTAATGTCTTTGCAACTGGTGATGTCAATGGAAAGGCTCCATATTTTCACGCTGCTGTAAGGATGTCGATTGCAGCAGCTTATAATATTATGAGTAATGGCACGCCAGTGGACTACGTGGACTTCAAGAGTATTCCAGTAACTATCTTCACAATTCCGCCAGCTTCTTACGTAGGAATTATGCCTTCCGGAGCAAAAAGAATGGGGATCAGCTTCGTTGAGGCTTCTTACGAGTTAAAGAATGATCCTATGGCACAAATGTATGACGAGATGGGCGGAGTTTTAAAACTTTACTTTGAACGTGGTAGTTTGAGGTTAATAGGGGCCTGGATCGTAGGTGTTCATGCAGGGTTTGCTATTAACGAGTTAGGACAAGCTGTAGCCCACGGATTGACAGCAAGGGATTTGGCTGAATTCGCAGACCAACACCCTACGACGAATGAACTTATAGCGTATACTGCAAGAAAAGTTCTATGACTTTTTTTTAAATACTTTTAAAAAATTCTCCTTGAAGCGTAAGAATATCCTATCTCAGATTTAAGACCTTCTTTGTACGCTACATAAGAGATTACATACCCAATGCCGAGTGCTATAGCTAGGATGGCTATTACGTCTATAATGGAAAAGTCACTGGAATCTATAGCTCTCCTTATGCTTTTCCAAGCTGAAAGGAAGCCCGTGATATATTCCCACGCATCTGCTATAGTTGCAAAGGCGTTATAAACGCTTATTATTCCAGCAGTCCAGCTTCTTCCCCTTACTGTGGCTACAACGCTTAGGGTTGTAGCTATTACTCCCCACATTATTATTGCTAGTCCGAAAAATAGGAAGTCGAATCCTAAAATGAATGTTGTAGTTGATATTGAGATGTAACCTAAGTATGCTAGTATAAATGTGATTATTGTCGCGATTACATAACTTACTGGCAAGAATCCTCCCAAAAAGAATACTAAAGTTCCTAATCCTTTTCTGTAACTGGATATTTTCCCCGCATTATAACTGTTCCATATAGAGATTGCAAAATCGAAGATTAGTATTAATATTCCTATTATTAATCCTATATCCATGAGTAGTCACTCAATATTCTTACTTTAAAAGTTATTCGAATAATTTAAACCTAGTTGAGAATCTTGCAAAAGTTCATTTATAGGTTATGAGAATCCTTCTAGAGTTTGTTATAATCTAAATATAAGTGTGGAGCTATAACACTTAAATAATTACGTAGGGTTCAGCAGTTCGTCATGAAAGTAAGTTGCTAAGAAGTCACTTCACGAAAGTTAAAAACCTCCATAAGGTAAATTAATCATAATGACTATCAGGGATGAAATTACGTATGCCATAATAAGCTACAACGACTTTATTGTGTCTTATTACAGACTAGAGAAAGGCGATCTAAGATTGTCAGCATTTAGGGCGTATAAAGCAGAGAGGAGGCTGTTACATTCATTAGCTATGCGCCATAATCTTCATAGAAAAGATATAAGGTGTGCAGTGCCAAAAAAGGAAATGTTACAAGTATCGAAACAGTTGGATAAAATTTATCGCAATATATATCAGTTTACGGAGATGGCTCTATCCTTATTCGAACAATATAAAGAAAACAAAGTGGATAAAAAAAGTATAATCTTACTTCTGGTCTCGTTAAACTATGAATGGGTTTCACAATATCTCACGAAGGAACAAGTTGATAGAATAAAGATGATTAAATGCCGAATGATGAAAGGTTTAAAATAACAACTTAAATGGAGAATATCGTTAACTTAGAGATAATCTGGTTGTAATGAAATTAGCTCTTGTTAAGGCATATCTCGCTAAAATATCTTTGTATAAAATGCTATAAGTTGTTCGAGGTCGTTATAAGCTGAAGAATAGACAGATATTGATATACAGTTATGTTAAAGCTAACGGTTTTAACTATAGTTAGGACGGATAGATTGGAAGTTTGGTTAGAGTAACCAACCCAATAACTTGAATTTCCAACCCAATAGAAAGGTCCTTCAGTGCCGCTGAAGCCCTGAGTACTTGAATAGATCTCGTAAGGGACTTGGAAATTAGGTTGAGTATAATAAGCCTTAATTATAAGTAAAGTGGTTTTGCCACTGTAATTATCTTCATAAAAATACACGAAAGCCTTGGTAAACTCGATGACATCACGATTATTAGAACTATTCAGAAATATTTCTCCTAAATTTGATTTGAGGAAATTATTCCTTTCTAAGGTTAATGAAGTCCCGTTAGAAAATGTAATTACAAACATAGAGTCTTGTCGAGATACTACAGCACTAACAACTTGAGTCCAATTACCTTGCGTAATTACGTTAAGTGCGCCGGTGTTAATAGACGGTGGAATTGGTACTGAGATAAGCGTCGGGGCTAAGAATAACGTCGATATCATAACTAGAATGGAAATTACGAAAGAGAGTACAATATTTACTGTATTCTTGCCACTACTTGTTTTATAGCTCATTTTTATACTATCTAATCGTCTTAGCTCTAACGCTAATAAATATTAAGTTTTGACAATATTTTCTCCTTGCTGTATTCGGATAAAGTTAATAGATTTGAAAATAGGAAATTTTGTTAATGAAGAAAGTATTTCAAGGTGTAAATGTGAACCTTCAAATGTTAGCTGTACAGCTTTTTCAGTGGTTTAGTTTTAAAGGGTATCAGTCTCAGTATTACGGTGCAGGGAATTACTATATAGTTCAGGCTAAAAAAGAAGGTTTTTTGAGACATTTTTTTGCTGCGGATAGGGCTTTCACAGTCAAGCTCTTTGGTGGCCAGGGATACCTTGAAGCAGAAACGGGAGTGGCTAACTGGGTGAAAGCTGAAGACGTTACTGAGGCATTCTTAGGTGACTTAATATTAGGACCTGTAGGACTCTTAGTAGAAGCTGGAGAAGGACTGTGGAATATCGAGATAGAGCATGAAATCATGAAAGAGATAGAGAGGCTTATAAACAGTGGTGCCGTAAGTACTATGCCACAGCCTGGCTATCAGTATGGGTATCAGACCACAATGCCTTATTATGCTCAACCTTACACTCAACCCTACCAGTTTAACCAGGTCAAAGTATGTCCTTCATGCGGATATCGGAACCCTGGAAATGCTAGGTTCTGCACTAATTGTGGAAGTCCATTATAATTTTTTATTTTTAATAAAAATTTGAAATAAAACTAATTAAAGAATAAGTTAGTAGTCAGAAGATAATTTAAATATATACGTTAAAAATATTGTATGGTATCAAACAGAACACTGCTTCTATTGGTTGTAGTATTAGGTGTATTAATGGGTGCTGTGGATTCTACTATAGTCATCTTAGCACTACCTACAATCGTGACAGATCTTCATTCTAATCTCTTCACAATGATCTGGGTTATATTAATTTATTTATTAGAAGCTGCTGTGTTAACTACCCAATTAGGGAGACTAGGAGACTCTTATGGAAGGGCTAAGGTATACAACTCAGGTTTCATTATCTTCACTATCGGTTCTGCCTTGTGCGGAGTATCTCCTTCAGCGTATTTTCTCATCGGCTCTAGAGGTATTCAAGCTCTGGGAGCCTCTATGATGCAGGCTAATAGCGGAGCGATTATTTCAGACCACTTTCCTCCTAATGAAAGAGGCAAGGCCTTCGGTTATACTTCAATAGGTTGGAATGTAGGGGCTGTGTTAGGAATAGTGCTAGGTGGAATAATAACAACGTTGATAGGATGGAGATACATATTCTACATTAATGTCCCTATAGGTGTTGTAGCATCCCTTTTAGGGTTTAGAGTAGTGAAGGACGTAAATAGGGTAAAAAGAGACGTTGATGTATATGGGGTCATCCTCTTCGGAACGGCGTTATCTCTGATAACTTACGGAAGCGCTGACATGGCGGGCGAAGGATTAGCGTTAAAAAATGAGATACTAATATTAATAGGATTAGGACTTCTATTTCCCTTTATAGTGATAGAAAAAAGAGCTAAAGCCCCGCTTATAGACTTTAGTGTCTTTAGAAATAGAGTCCTTACAACTTCTTTATTGGCATTGTTTTTCCAGAGTACGGGGTACTTGTCTACAGCCTTTTTGTTAATCATGTTTTGCAAGGAATAAGGGGCTTATCTCCTTTGAACGCTTCTTTATTGCTTGTCCCGGGATATGTAATAGCGAGTATGGTAGGTCCTTTAGCTGGTAGACTTTCGGATAAGATTGGGGCTAGAACTCCTGCCACAGTAGGGATAGGTTTGATGACATTAGTATCGTTCCTTTATTCCTATACGTTAAATTTAGACACTCCTCTAATCTATATCGTAGGCTTATCCGTTATAGGTGGGTTAGGTTCTTCTCTTTTCTACCCAGCTAACAACAGCTCAGTAATGGCCAATACACCTAAACACTCTTATGGTAGTATTTCTGGTATGTTAAGGACTTTAAGCAACACGGGTATCTTAATGAGTTACGTGATCTCGATTACAGCGGCATCCCTTACAATTCCGCGTTATGTAGCTTTTCAGGTCTTTCTGGGCACTTCTGACCTTATAGGTGGTGTAGCTGGCAAATTTATAAACGGTTTACATTCCGCGTTTTTAGTGTCTGTAGGAGTACTCGTAGTTGCGTTAGTGTTATCGGCCGTGAGGGGTAAGGAAGTAAGGACTACTCAAGTTGATGTTGCAAGGAGGGCAAATTGATAAATCCCTTCTATTGCTCCCTAATAATTACTTTAACTTTTATTAGTTATTACAAAAATAACTATATATTCCAAAGATAGAAAATATAAGATAAAAGATTAAACAAATTAAAAATACCCCTAGCGAAATTTAATCCAGTATTCATTTTGAACACTCTTTAATTTAACTTTATATAAGGGTAACTGGAGTATATTAGTATGCCTTTTGGAGTAGAGGAAATCGATGAAATACTTAGAACATTATCCGTGGATAAGAGAAAACTAATATCAAGACGAATTCCTAAATCAGTAATTCGTGATTACGGTAAATTTTTCAGACTAATGTTAAATTCAATTCCTTTCAAAACTATAATATTCGTAGTACCTACTAAAGAAGATGCTGAAAATATTGTTAGGGTCTTTAACAGAATCTTCCCTGACAGAGAGGTGTTAGCTTTTGCAGCAGAAAGTAATACTAACGAAATACTAATGTTAGTACAATTAGGACAAGTCAATGAGAAGGCGAAGGACCTAGGAATAGGAGACAGAATCAACTTAACAATTCGGGATAACTAGAATTTAAATCGACGAGACGATATAGAAAGCTCTTTAAACTCCGATAATTAGTTAGTGAATAGACCTTAATGAACTTGGTACTTGATGCCACCAATTACATTGGTATTGTAGCTTTTTCTGTTTCTGGTGCAATTAAAGGGATTAAGAAAAACATGGATCTTTTAGGTGTACTGGTGTTAGGCTTCTCTACAGCGTTAGGTGGTGGAATAATAGCAGACTTACTCCTCGGCAAAACTCCTCCTACCAATTTAACGTACTTGCCTTATCCTACTGTTGCCTTACTATCAAGCTTGTTCACATTCGCGTTCTACAAGGTCTTTTCTCATGGTCAAAAGCCCTTACTTTATGCTGACGCTATAGGTCTAGCAGCTTTTGCAGTATCTGGTTCTTCTCTGGCATACTCGGTTTCTGAAAACGTGGTATTAGTAATTACTGTTGGGACTATCACAGCTACGGGTGGTGGTGTAATCAGGGATCTTCTCTCTAACGAAGTTCCCATGGTACTTACTAAGGACTTTTATGCTACAGTAGCTATTCTAGGCTCAGCAATTTACTTCTCTCTGAGACAATTAGGATACTCGGATCTCGTAACGACAATAGTAAGTTTCACCATTGCTCTGGTAATAAGGGTTATGGCAATAAGGAATAAATGGGAGTTGCCCAAAATTAAGCTTTAGATTAAGTAAAGTTCTATTGTCTTTCCTTTTATCCCTTTTTTCTTATTATTTCAATAATTCTTAGTTAGAGCTTTTAAGGTTTATTTTCTATTTAGTTTTTAAGACTATATGAGCATTAAGTACTTCTATTTTTTAATAATATCTATGAGATACAAGAATTTCATAGGTTTAATTATTTATAGATTATGAATACACATTACTAGATCAGACGCTCAACTAATTTTTCAAAATCATAAAATTTTTACATCAATGTTTCTATTGTAAAGTAGTAGTGATATTGTTAACTCTAGAGTCTACCTACCTTAAATGTTACGGCTTATATTTCCTCTTACTGACCTATTTTCAAAAATTAATGTGGTAACAATATTTAATTCGTAAAACCTACTCACTACAAGAAATATTTGATTATTATTACGAGATCTGAGCACAAACTCCCACTTCCAAAAGAACTTCATAAAAGCTTATTTCCCACGATGGTTCTGTTATACCTATGTTAAGACGTGGTTTAGTTATGGAGTGATGTAAGCCCCGTTAATTTGTGCAGTTAAGTCGCAGTTAACTTTACACTGTATTATATAGTTCCTATAAAGAGAACAATAAAGACGTCACTTCCACTTGAAATAAGGGTAAAGACATTCATAACGTGATTTGAAAGTAATACACACCTTGAGTATTCCTTGGTCTCGGATGTTGGAAGATATAACCAAGACATCTAAACTCCTTCTAATAAAAATAAATGAAAAAGGAGAGAAATTGTGGCAATTTAATAAACATAGAGCTAGAATAACGAATTTATTACACTCACTTTAATGAGATTAACAATGCTCTAGTTTAACTGAAAAAAGAAAAATAGGTGAAGAATGATGGTAATAATATGAGGTCTGACGAACTCTGGTCTGGCATAAGAGACGTTTATGAAGGTATCCTAACTCACCCTTTTATAAAGGGTCTCACAGATGGCTCTTTACCTCTTGAAAAGTTTAAGTATTATATTATTCAGGACTATCATTATTTGAAGGAATTCGCTAAGGCATTAGCCCTCCTTTCCGCTAAGGCTGAGAAATCAGAGGAAAGAGAGTTATTCGCAACTCACGTAACTCACGCTCTCGATGCGGAGAGGGTGCTTCACCAAGGATTTACAAAAGAGTGGGGAATAAACCCCGAGGAATATGAGGTCTCGCCTACTAACCTCTTATATACGTCCTATTTAATATCTGTAGTATACTCGAGACCCTTTTATGAGGGGGTAGCAGCAGTTCTCCCTTGTTATTGGATATACATGGAGGTGGGAAAGGAGTTGAAGAGGATGGGCAGTGCTAACAAGTTTTACCAGAAGTGGATAGACACTTATGGCGGAGAGGAGTACGAAAAGGGAGTCAGAGCTGTTATTCAAATCATAGATGGATTTGAGGTGACTAAGGAACAAGAGGAGAATATGATGAGGCATTTCAGAACTGCTTCGATATTTGAGTACATGTTCTGGGACTCTGCATATAAGCTAGAGAGATTTCCCTTTAACTTAAAAAGGGCAGGGTATTAGGCTTACTGCTTTTGTTGCTCTTCGTCTTTTCCTCCTAACTTTTTCATTTCTCTAATAGGTCCCTTCATTGCGTCCTTTATTCCTTCAGTCAGCGTCCCAGTTACATCTTTAGTGTGGTTTATAGCTTCCTTCACAGTCCCTTTAAACTCCTTTTCCGCTTCTTTCCCTACTTCCATTGAGGCCTTTACTACGTCTTTCCCTACTTCCATTGTATCTTTAGTTACACCTGCTGCTGCAGACATTGACGCTTTTCCGACTTCTTTTCCAGTCTCTATCATCTCCTTCACGTTTTTCTTCATTTCATCCATTAATTCTTTCCAAACCATATGATTATTTAGAATTTACTATATTAAAAATTTTTTCATCAAAATGAAAAAACATTTTCATTTACTCAAGGTCTTCATAGGAATCCGTTTCTTCAGGATTTCTCTTTTTATACTCTTCATAAGCTCTCTGGTTCAGCTTAGGGTACTCGTTGACGTGTCTCTTGTAAGCTTCTATGATTCTATACGCTATGTCTAACGCCTCTTGGTCTGTCAACCTAATTACCTTGTCTCCTTTGTCATCTGCTATGCGTACAAAGAAAGCACCGTCTACTACGCTAGTATCTTTAATAATGGGTGGTACTTCGTCGATTGAGATCCACACTATTCCTCCATCGTTTTTCTTGTGTACTTTTCTTACAATGATAGCCATGAGTTACAATCACTAGAGAAAGTTATAAAGCATTACTGTATTAGTAGCTCCGTCGTTTTTCTTGTCTGAACATTACAGCTGAATAAGTGTTAATCGTAAATATATCTTTACCTTAATAAGAACTCTTTGATTTACAAAATGCGGTACGCTTTTTATTTCTGTCCTTTACATCACTTACATATAAAACTCACGGCATTCATATGTAGAAAGGAGATCGTATATATAGGGTAATAACACTGTAGATAATACCCAGTAAGTTTGACCAGTTTGGGCTAGCCCACGATTGCTATATCTTATTAGTATTAAATATTCTACATCAATATATATACATAAAAAATATATTATTTTACAAATAGTATTTATGAAATTGTAAATACGCGATATCCTAATTCATTCCAAGAATTCACTTTGTCTATAGTTTAGAGTGAATTCTATTAAAAGATAATAGTTAGTATTTAAAAAGATATAAAATAACTGTTAAAATAGATTAGATTTACATCTTAAATAAGATAAGTCTTTAGCATTAACTTTGAAGAAAAATAGAATTCGTTATGGTATTTCCCCACTTTCGTATTATCCGTTAGAATTACTCCTTTGGGCTATCTCCGGTCAGCTAAATCTATATAGAAATAATATCTGTAACATTTTAAAAATCCGCTATATTATAAATTAACAATCAGGTATTTACTCGTTTGAAAAAAGATTTTAATTATCTTAAATTTTTATTAAATGTTAATTTTTAATGTTGGAATTTAATCATAATGTCTTGGTACCATTAACGTAGATTTGTAATGATCCAGTGTAGGATTTTATAGGTGCCTTTATAGTCAAGGTGAAGCTCATACTCTGTCCGTGGTCTATTGTGGTTGGTAAGGATGGCGATACACTCAAAAGAGTGAACGGAGCTGATACGTTAATCCCGGTTATTTCAGTGGGTAACAAGCCGTTATTTGCCATAGTCAGCGTTATAACAAAGGTTTGACCGCCGTGGAGAGTTAAGGAAGAGTTACTATACGACGTGTGGATCGTATTGATCAGGAAACTGTTCTGGTATTCCACGTAAATGCCTTGTACGTTAACGGTGTAGAAGTACCCGTTACTGTAGAGGTAATATGTAGCACCTGCCAATATCAGTAGGATTACGATAGCTACTATAGCTCCTTTCATTTCAGGGTGTTATTACACTCCTCTTTTATTAAGATTGTTCATAAGCCAATCTTATAAAGAAGCTTTAAATCGGAATAACTTCAAATTAGAAATAATCATAAATTTTAAATAGTACTAAGTCTAATTTAATGTAGGTAAAAGAAAAATGGAAGAAGAATTTAGAATGCCTTTAATAGGTGAAAAGTTTCCTGAACTAGAGGTTGAAACAACTCATGGAAGAATAAAGCTACCAGACCAATACAAGGGTAAATGGTTTGTGTTATTTAGCCACCCTGGAGACTTTACACCCGTATGTACTACCGAGTTCGTGTCTTTTGCTAAAAAGTATGAAGAGTTTAAGAAGTTAAATACAGAACTAATAGGTCTTTCCGTAGATACTAATATCAGCCACATAGAATGGGTTAACTGGATAGAAAGTACTCTGAAGGTGGAGATACCTTTCCCTATAATAGCAGACCCTATGGGCAGAGTTGCAAAAAGACTAGGAATGATTCATGCCGAGTCATCCACATCTACAGTAAGGGCAGTATTCATGATTGACGACAAGAGCACAGTGAGGCTTATAATGTATTATCCCCTCGAGTTGGGAAGAAATATTAACGAGATCCTGAGGAGTATAAAAGCTTTACAGTTAATAGACAAGACCGGAGCTGTTATGCCGGCAAATTGGCCTAAGAACGAGATAATTGGTGATAACGTGTTGAATCCTCCTCCAAGAACTGTTAAAGACGCTAAGCTGAGGTTAGGGCAATATAAAGGCTATGCATGGTGGTTAACTTACAGAGAAATAGATAAGAAGGAAGCTGAGGAGACAGCTAAATACATCTGAACGATTAAACAAAAAGAAAAATATTATCCCCGCCTTTATTTAATTTCTTTACACTAACTTTGTTCCGCAATTTAAGCAGAACTTAGCTCCGGGTGGGTTCATATATCCGCACTGGGGGCATCTTATTTGTGTTTGAGGCATTGGCTGTTGAGGTGTTGGTTGTCCCATTGGTGATTGCATCGTTCCAGGCTGTGGTCCCATTTGCATTCCCATGGGCATTTGCATGTCAAAGAGACCGTCGTTTATCTGTTTATCTATGTTACCGAATAATCTTCTGTTAATCAATTCTCTACCAATGGGTCCTATATGCTCTTCTTCTACAATTATGGTGAAATCGTTAGGATAACCCTTAACCCTTACAATTACGGTTTCTACGCGGTGAAAATGTCCTCTTTTTATAGCCCTTATCTCGTAATCCGCATATTGTGGCATAGTTGGTTGTATCATTCCCATTGATAATTGTTGGACTTGGCTTTCCCAACCTTCGCTTAAGAACAGGTTATTTATCTCTTGGACTAATAACGGTATATTTACGTATCTCCCTGTATATGTTTTTTGCATAGTATAACTCTATTTTCACATGATTATATTGGTTGCTGTTATTAGGATTTGGAAACGGCATTCTGAGAGGACTTCTTATAAGGTTTAAACTTTTCAATGAGAATTTTTTTAGATAATACATTTGAAATAAAAAATATTCATAAAGTCCAACTAGTTTATAATTGACAATATCTTAACTGTTTTCTTGTTTGTCAATAAAAAATTAAAAACTTTAAGTGTAAATCTCAGAAATGTTTAAAACCAATTTAAGTTTAATAGGTTTTGATGCCTAAAAAGGTCTGGTTCGATGAAAAGGGCTTAATTAAGTTAACAATAATCTTAAGTTTAACAATTTTAGTAATAGCTTTTTCACATTCGTCTTCAGCACAAACCACTAGCAATATTACAGCTGAAATTCAATCTTTAAACCAATCCATTTTAGCTTTAGAGAATCACACTGCAGACTATCCTTCTGCAGCGGTACCATCTTGGCTTGACACCGGAAGTAATGCGTGGATGCTCACGGCGGCTACATTCGTAGGTCTTCAAAGTGTTCCTGGTGTTGCACTCTACTATGCAGGCCTTTCTAAGAAGAAGTACGCTGTTAATTCCGCTTTAATGGTGTTTTATGCATTTGCTGCTGTCCTAATAGTTTGGATGATCGCTGGTTATAATGCAGGTTTCGGTTATCCTGCATTTATTCACGTTGGAAAATACGGTATTTTGGGTTATCCGTTACCGGCTTGGTTAGGTAGTTATGAAGCTCACCAGACAGTCTTCGGACCAGGGGGTGCTCCAGTTGATATACCTACATCGACCTTCATATTTTTCCAGTTTGTCTTCGCTGCCATAACCCCAATATTACTCGCTGGTGGTATTATCGAAAGAATGAACTTTAAGGCATGGATGGTGTTTGTACCTCTATGGTCTTTACTGGTTTACAGCCCCGTAGCGTATTGGTTATTCGCAGGAGGTTGGCTAAACCAGTTAGGGGCTGTAGACTTCAGTGGAGGTTATGTAATTCATGTAGATGCTGGTGTGGGTGCTCTAGCTGCTGCATTAGCTGTAGGTTCTAGATTAGCTAGTGAGAGAAAGTTAGAGGCTCACAGTTTACCTTTAGTCTTGGCAGGTGCGGGGCTTATATGGCTAGGATGGGACGGATTTAACGGTGGTGACCCCGGAGGAGCTACAATAGATGCTGCGATAGCTGTATTAAACACTAACATAGCTACTGCAGCAAGTGCCATAGCATGGATGCTTATGGATATGAAATTCTTCAAGAAGCCAACGTTAGTAGGTGCTACTTCAGGTGCAATCACTGGTTTAGTAGCTATAACGTCAGCAGCAGGATACGTGAATGGTTGGGAGGCAATGGCGATAGGAATTGCGTCTGGAACGGTACCATGGCTTGCCTTATACAAATTAGAGCCTAAACTAAAGGTAGACGACACATTAGGAGTCTTTTCCACACACGGGATTGCTGGAATACTTGGTGGTTTACTTACTGGTGTATTTGCAGACCCTAATGTCACACAGTACGTAGATCCAGGCTTAACTGGTGCACTCTATGGTAACTGGTACCAATTGGCTGTTCAAGCGTTAGGAGTTGCAGTAGTATTTGCATATGATTTCACAATGACGTTCGGTCTGTTGAAACTCATAGGTCTGTTCATACCGCTTCAAGCCAAACCCACTGAGCTTGCTGTAGGAGATTACGCAATGCACGGTGAGGTGGCATACTCCGAATTATTAGCAACCTTACCTGAGTCTGCTAAACAAGAAAAAGAGGAAACAGTAGAAGCGAAAGAAGAAGAAATAGAAGCGAAAGAAGAAGAAAAGGAAAAGAAATAAGTTAGTGTTAGATAATTTAAGTAAAAATATAGTAATTAAAATTAAATAAATAATAACAATAAATCTTTTTAAGACCTTATCTGTTTTCTATTATATCTATTTGTGCTTTGCTTTATTACTTTAGATTTTTAGGTTTAGGCATATTAGTTATACTATGGAGTATTTGCTACGAAATTTTTCAACCTTTAAGGAGATAGAGCTCAGATACCAATCTAATTCTTATCTTAATATAGCGATAGTTAATGGAAAACCTAGTGGTCTTTACAAATGGTCTAAAAGAGGGTACAGTGTTAGGGCTTTTGACGGTTCATCTCTTCTATTCTCTTCTTCACCTACTCCTGAAGGTCTAGAACTAAAAGGTTTACGGTTTAGGAGTTGGGAGAAAGGAATTTCTTCTGATAAAAGGGTTGGCGGAGAGTATTCAGTAAAAGAGAAAATAAAATTAGACAACATATCGACTGAAGAGAAGGTCAAACTCTTAGTAGACCTCTCTAAATTAATCTACTCAGATAAGAACCTTAAGTCTAAGGTTGTCTCAGTTAATTTCTATTACACGGAGTCAAAGGAGGAAAAGGAGATAATTTTTGAGGACGGTGTTAAAGTAAAGGGTTATGTGCCTAGGGTCAGTCTGTACTTTTCTATAACGTTGAAGAACGGCGAAAGATCCGCGACTATTGCTAATGGAGATCTAGGAGGTAGCGGAGGGTTTGAAATCGTTAAAAATTGGAACCTTGAGGAATTCCTCCTGAGCACTTTGGAGTCAGTTGATAGAGTTCTGGAAAAAGGAAAAGCGGTAACGCCAAGTAGAAAAGACGTAATCCTGAGTAATCAGTTAGCGGGGATAATTGTCCATGAGTCCGTAGGTCATCCCTTCGAAGCGGACAGGATTTTAGGGAGGGAGGGAGCACAAGCTGGGCTGAGTTATTTAGTAGGGAAGAATTTCGGAGAGAAGATAGCTAGCGATAAAGTCACTGTAATAGACGATCCTACGATCTACGGTAGTTCTGGTTACTACCTTATAGATGACGAGGGGATAGAAGCAAGACCTAAATATCTCATAAAGGAAGGAGTAATTAATGAGCTTCTTCAGGATAGGTTCTCTGCTTATAAGTTCGGTGTTAACAGTAACGGATCTGCAAGGGCTTCAGCGTATGACAGAGAACCCCTAGTAAGGATGTCGAATACGTTCTTTAAACCTGGCGACTTTACTTTTGAGGAGTTGATAGAGGACGTAAAGGATGGGGTTTACTTCAAATCTTATATGGAGTGGAATATTGATGATTTGAGGGTAGGGGAGAGATACGTAGGGCTTGAGGCTTATGAGATTAAAAACGGGGAGATTGGGGAGCCACTTCTCTTCCCCGTTTTAGAGACTACTACTTTTGAGCTTCTGTCTTCGATAGACGCGGTGGACAATACTCTCTCCTTTTATAGAGGGACTTGTGGGAAAGGGGACCCTGATCAACCGATCCCCGTGTGGTTTGGTGGACCTAACATGAGGGCGAGGAATATAACCGTAAAGGTAAGGGGTGAGTAACCGTGGAACTGGAGAAAATACTTGACGGTCTTAAGGGATTTGACAGTGTAATAATAAAGAAAGTTAAGACTAAGAGGTTAATTGTAAAGTTTGTTTTAAGCGAAATAGCGGAAGTCCAGAGGTTAAATGAAGTTGAATATTCTGTCTCTGTAGTCAAAGGTAAGAGATTTTACTCCTATACTTTCTCTGGAGAGGAAGAACTGGATAAGATAATTACGGGAGTAAAAGAGGGATTTAATTACACTGTTGAGAGCGATATAGTCCCGCAATTGACTGAAAACGATGGTGAAGTGAAAGTAAAAGAGGATAACGCTGAGTTAAGGTCTGTGATAGAAGGACAAGACGTAAGTTTTATAGATTCAGTGTTGGCGAAGTCAGAGTTTCCGAGTTCTGGGATAGTGAACGTTTATGAGACGACGACTGAGCTTATGACGAACAAGGGGTTTAAAGGAACGGAGACCAGAATAAGGGCTGACGGTTATGCGAGGTCTTTTAACGGTGAGTATAGCGGTCAGTGGGCATTTTTCTCTGACTCGCTTAAGGAGTTTAACGAAACCCTGAAAAAGGCTAATGAGTTCGCTTCAATAACTGGTAAAGTGAGGATAGACGACGGAAAGTATAACGTTGTTCTCTCACCTCTGGTGGTGGCTAATTTCATGGTGTTCTTTGCTGACTTCGCTTCAGCTTTCAGCGTAATGACAGCGTCATCCTTCCTCGCTAAATATAAAAAGGGTGAGAAAGTAGCCAGTGAACTTCTCACAATATCCGACGTCCCCAGAAAGGGTAGGATTGCAGAATTCGATGATGAGGCTACCTATACCAGAGATAAGGAGATAATTAAGGACGGGGTATTTAATTCGCTGTTGTTTAACAACGAGTTAGCCCAGATTTTCGGAGAAAAGAGTACCGGTAATGCAGGGTTAATATATCCCATTGCTTATTCTTTCGAGATTAACTCGGGAGACCAATCTCTGGACTCGTTATTGGCGAGTAGCAAAGAAGTGATCTTTCTTAATAACAATTGGTATACCAGGTTTCAGAACTATTATGAAGGAACATTTTCAACTGTAGGCAGGGATGCAATAGTATATTATAAAGAAGGTAAACCGCAAGGTGTTGCTGGTAGAATAAGAATATCTGACTCCTTCCCTAACTTGATGAAGAATGTCAAAGGACTCGGAAAGGATAAATATAGTGTGAGGTGGTGGGACGCACCTATACCTACTATCTCGCCGTATGTGTATGTAGATGGTGTTAACATAACTAAAGCTTGGTAAAGGTGGAATTAGCGTCCTATTTCTATTTTTTAAAATTTTAAGCTAAGAAGAAATTCTACTTATTTACTTGCTATTTTATATTTATTGAGTGGTAACTTATTGTTATTGACATTAATTCTTTCCATTTTGACTCTTCAGACTATTTAAAGCGAAGAATAGCAGGAAGAAAGTAGAGAATGTAGCTTATTCTGAGCTTTATAACTTGAGTTTACCTACGCAATCTTTGTTTGATGAACTAAAAGATAGGGACTTCGTTACGACGTTATTGGGATTACAAAAAGTAGAAGATAACATGTATATAATTCCTTTTCTAGCATTACTTAATTACCCATGCCTAAACATATAGGTCTTTACTTTGTCTCCCTCAAGTACTAGGTACAAGGAGTGAAGAATTCCCTCGCTGTATTCACTCCCTGGGTTAAATATCATAGTCCTGCCCAATTTATCGAAGCCCTTAGACTCATGAATGTGACCGTGGAGCCCAACTAACGGTTGATATTCCTCGATTATTCTTCTAACACTTATAGAACCTACATGAGTAAACACGATCTCTCCTCCCTTTACTACTGGTTTCAGATTCGAGTCGAGTAACGGCGCGTTGTCAAGATGAGTATTATAAGGGGGAGCATGAAGGTTATATATTGCCTTGCTCTGGTCTTTTATCTTATCAGCCATTTCCTTCAAGTCTTTATATAACGAGTTCTCGTCCTTCTCTCTTGGTGTTTTCCAAGGTGTAGGGTTTACATAACCGTACGAGATCATCTCATGTCCTCCTATGTCGATTATTTCTCCTTCGCATCTCTTCATTATATCAGACTCCTCTATTACTCGAAATAAATATTCTGGATCATCATTCCCTAGGTTCACATAAATAGGAATGTTAGCCCCTTTGAGCTTTTCCTCCGCAATCTTCATCCAACCTCTCACAACACTCTCCATAGCCTCCTTAAACTTCTGGTTTACGAGGTCTTTATTATACTGCATTTCCTCGTACTCTTTTTCACTAACTATAGTGTAATATTCCCCTCTCTTTCTAATTTCCTCTGTTAATTGCGCTAAACCTTCTTTTCCTACCTCTTTTTCTTCTATTCTGTATTTGCCGTTTCCAAGGTCAATAATTGCGTAAAGTGCTTTTCCTGCCAGATCTCCGCCAATTATAAAGGCGTCAACTTTGAATTGAAGTCCGGCATTGAGAAACTTTTTGAATACAATATCGGAACCGTGAATGTCACTTGTAAATAATATTTTAACTTGGCTGCTTTTCTTGTCAATAGTCTTATCAGAATTCCTCCTAAACAGACCCACGAGTTGACTATTTGTTTGTTAGTTTTTAAAGTTGTCCTATTAAAGGTTTTATGTTTCAGGATTCGTCTTAACTGCCTCAGGTCTACTACTTTTAATTCCTTCTGTTAATGGACATTTCTCACTAAATTTTCATAAACAATTAATAATGCTACGGGAGAACCATAAATCACTTATTTCGTTTTACGTTAAGTCTGCACATCGTAGAGTTGAAGTAACTCGAACAAAACTATCTTAGCTCCACACTGTGGGTTTCGTTAAACTGACTTCCTTATATAAAACATATTAGTCAGATCTGGGTAATACAGATCTGACTGGGGTGTAGGCCGTGACGCTCCTTGGGCTTAAAGCCCGATGGGGAGCTTGGCCGCCTCCAACTCGGACCGGAAGTTGGGCAAAAAGCCCGAATAAAACATAAGGGTGAGTACAATTGGAGGCCCCCGGTTGCAGGAATAGATGTATCAAAAGATAAATTAATTGTACTATAATAAGCAGTTTAACGCTAGTAAGTAAAGCGGGTTCCATGGCGTAAGTAGTGTGGACTATGCTCAATTTTCAAGGAAAGTTTTTATACCGGAAGCTTCCCCCCCTGGAAGGGTCGAGGGTTCCCTCCCAGAGGGCTCATCGTTCCCACCATTGATTCGGGTTTACATCTCTCATCTGGTGGGCAGTCGAGTGGCTCAGAGAACCACTCCCATGTGAAGATGGGACTTTCATTGCTAAGCTCTAGTCCCTTGAAGGAATAAGGAAGATAACGGTTGCTCCTCCCACAGTCCCATTAAGCCCTCAATCGAGCTGGGGAAGAGCGTCATTAGCGTCACTAAGAGAAATTTTGGCAAAGGAGCATTTAAACTTTCTATAAGGGGCTATCCATCACTTGGCGAGGCTCCCCCCCCCCCCTTAACCCCTTTCTTTGTAAAATTTGGCTTAAATTCGTGTCACTATCATTAACTAGTTATTGTGTAATTTAGTAAATAAATATTAAACCGTGATTCAATGAGTACATGCGTGGATAAGTACATACTTAAATTTCTAAAGAACACATCAGGAACGATAGAAGCCATAACTAAAGCTCCACCTAGCGACGAGTCCTTCAGGAAATTAATAAAGAGAATAATTATTGACGAAAGTGCGAGACTGAATAGCGTTCTATTCAGTGATGATATGGTTACCGCCATGAAGGCTGGTTACAAGACCGCGATACTCGGTTATCTCCACTCTGCTGAGGAAAATAACAGGTTTCTTATAGAGAGGGCCTCTCTTTCGGTCTTTGTGAAAAATACTACCGAGGCTTACAAAAGAGCGTTGGAGAGAAGGGAGTGGCACAAACTAGTCGATGACGGTTTTATAATTAGGTCTGGAGGAGAAGGATTAACTAGGATAAGGAAGTTCACTGGAGGCAGGGAGGTCAACGGTATAACTATCTATTTTGCCGGGAAACCTGTGTGTGAAAAACATTTGAAATGGGATGGATATTCGCTTTCAATCCATGAATTGTATAAAGAACTAGGTTTTAAGAAAAAGAAGGGCAAGGAGGATATAAAGTGTAAATACTGTAAACAAGAGGCTAAGTATTTCACGTTGGCAATGCCTAAAGCTAGTGCGTTAATAGCTCTAGCTTGCGAAACGGTGGGCAAGAAACCTAACTCCCTCCTCAAGATTTACGCTAATTTGTCGCGAGTTTTACACCCTTACGGATTTACGGATTTGCCCAAAGAGAAAGTTTTTACCGTGTGGGCTAGGGATCTTTTAATGATATTGTTAGAAATCAATCAACTCCTTTTCCCTTGCGACTTCAAACATAGCACCGGAAGCGGTAATAACGGGAAGTCTGCCTTCCATTTCCTGAAGTATTGGAAGAGTAGAAAGAATGGTACAAGCGATGTAAACGGCATCAGCTGAAGACTGTTGAGCTACCTTAACGGCTTGTAACGTGAGTTCGTGCGGTGTAGACGCTATTTCCTTCCCTCCAGTCCTTCCGAGGGCTATTGAACCAATCACTTCGAATCCGAAATCTTTAAGCCACTTTATTTCGTAGTCATGCCTCCTCTGGTTATAAGGTGTGACCAAGTAGATTTTTTTAGCTTCTAACTCCCTGAGCCTAGTTATAATCGCTTCTGTTGCGATTATCGTCGGTTTGGAGAAGAACTTCCTCATTCTTTCCCACTGATTTTTGAAGAAGACTCCGTAAGATCTAGCATAGAAGATCACGTCGCTCTTTTCGACTTCGTGTTTGATCTGGCTTAATTCTTTATACATCCTTTCCATTTCGTCCTTCCTTATACCGTGCCCGGGGTAGAACTTCATATTAAAGATATTAAACCTCCCGGGGTAGAGGTAATTAACGTCCCTTGGTAATGTCGGGTTTTCTTCAGATATTATCAGGGAAGCCGTCTTAGGCATAGTTATTCGCCTTAACCCACTCTGTTATTATCTTCCAGATCTCGTTGTAGTGTTGTCCTAGAGGCGAATGCTTCATTCCTTTTATTATATATAATTGACATTTACCTCCGTATTTACGTATCTCATCGCACAAAATAATCGAGTGCTCTTTCAATACTATGTCGTCATTCTCTCCGTGTATTAACAGCGCATTTTTAATTCTGTCAGCGTACTTTAACGGGTACCACTCTAACTCCTCCTCAGGTAAGTTCTTTATGTCCTCGTATATCTTACGTTGAATAGTGCCGGGCGGGAATTTCGAAAGGTATTCCTTTTGTTTTCTCCTATCCGAGGGGGCGGAAACTGCTATGGCACTTTTTCCCTTTAAAGCCGCAGCAATTAGAGCTACTAAGCCTCCTCTAGAATGACCTGCGATTAGGTCAAAGTCGTAAGTTAAAGCTTTTTGAACACCTTCTTTAGCCTCGATCTCGAACTCAGGTATTATTACTTCTCCGAATTGGCGCAAAGGTTTTGCTAACCATTCTACTTTCTCTGGCGACGATCCTTTACCGTGTAAGACTAGGGATTTCATAGAGTTTACACTACATCTCGAAATTAAAAAATCAAGTTTTCGACACTCTATCCATGAATTCCTTCTCGTTTACAATAACTCTCTCGTGAATTCCTTCCCCTATTTTGACGTCTTTATAATATGCTTCGACCTTAAATTTTAACCTCTTGTTGTTTATCTCAATAAGAGTTGATCTCACTCTTACTTCGCCCCCTACTGGTGCAGGTGCTAAGTGTTTTATGTCTACGTGATAACCTACAGTAGTCAGTCCTTGTTCCAGGTGTTTTTGAGATAGAGTGAAAGAAACGTCTTCCATAAAGCCTATCATACATGGAGTAGAAAGGACATAAACAGCACCGCTAGAGATTGACGATGCAGAATGTTCTGGAAGAACTTTAAATACTTTTTCTAGTGTCTCTCCTACTTGCATACAATATTTATAGTCATTAAGCCAAATATTTTTTATGATAGTTAGTGCACCATTTGCCGGACCGGTATCGTTCCCTCTATTGGTTTATAAAGTATTGAGCGGCGGAAAGTCCTCATTCGAGTTAAGAAACAGTTGTGAAAATCCTCAACTTAGTGAAGTAGTTCTCGACTCAATAACTAACGTTGCGAAACTTAATGTAAAGGGCTATTCGATAGTTGCGGGAGTTTACATCAGGATGTACTCTTTAATAGGAGATAAGACTAAGAGGCCTTCAAAGATCTTCACGATCAAGCAAGGGACTCTAGCAGATTATAATGCAAGGCTTTACGCTGTTATAAGAGGAATTGATGAGGTAATTAACACTACTGCAGATGAGGCTGTGAAAATGGCTGAAGCTGGAAAAGGAATAGGTCTTGTAGGGATAGAAGTTAAATTAGGGGAGATCTTTGAAGACGAGATGAAGACGTTAGGTTACTTAGTACCCCAATGCGTAATTTATGCAAAAATTAATGCCTCTGAAGTTCTCAAAGCTTATTCAGAGGGCATAAAAATGATCAGGGAAAAACCGGAAGAAGCTGCAATGATAATTTCTTCTGCTAGTAAGTACTATTCGTTGGATATTATGAGGAAGATAATAGGCATTTATTCACATATGCTAACAACTTCCAGGGAAGAACTGGAAAAGGCAATAAGAGTTTATAGTGTTGTTGAACCAAACGTGAGGGATCTGAAAATTGAAGCTAAATAAAGACGTTGAAGTTATCCCGGGAAGTCCTAACACCCTTGTTTACCAAGGAAGAGTGGTTGTTGATCAAGGAGGGAAAAACGCTAACTTGACACTGAACGCTGAAGTTCAACTTGCAACCCATGGGCACGCAGATCACATTGCCGGGTTACTAGATAAAAAAGCGAAAATTAAGTATCTACCTAAAGAAGACTACTGGTCTCTGACTTTAATGGGTAGGAGGTGTATGATTTACGGCTTTAGTTCTAAGGAAGATAGATACTTTACTTTTGATCTGGTTAAAGAGGATTTAAGGGATGAGTTCAGTGAAACTGAGGTAGAAAAGGTTAAATTGCAGGGGCACACGCCGGGTCAAGTTGGTTATATCTTAGGGGGAGTTCTTTATGCGGGTGATTCCTTTTTCGGCCAAAAGGTCTTAGAGTCTTTCGGCGTACCTTTCTACAGCGACTTTTGGAAGGCTACGGACACACTTGAGTCCTTAAAGGAGATAATAAAAGGTGTAGAACAAGTAGTTATCTCTCATGGTCCCGTGTATAACAATAGAAAGAAAATGGAGGAATTATTAGATTTTAATATACAATTTAATCTGAAACTTGTTCAAAAAATTAAGGAATTGATAACCAATAAAGAGAGGACGGCAGAAGAAGTGACTTACTTAGTTTCAGGATCTAAAGAGATCACAAACATAATGCTAAATTCCGTAACAGTGAAGAGTATATTGATGGGGATAGCAAATGAAGTGAAAGTGAGTGAAAAAGGGATCGTGTATGCTTACAGATCACCTTGAAGTTTGGAGTTAGCTATGTTAATAATCTTCTGAAGTTTATCTGGGCCTAAATCTTTGTGTTTTTGCATAAATTCCTCTAAAGTTTCCTTCTTTTCAGTGAAGACTTTAACCAGTAGTTCGGTAGCCAGTTGTTGAGAGAATTCAGCGTTCCCTACTATTTTGTTTATTTCGTCAGCTAACTCGTCAACGGTACAAATGGACTTCTTTGCTTCCACTTTATTACCGACCTTAAATTTCCAACCCATATTAAAGGGATAATCAGTACGCATAATTAAGTTTAAGTTATTACGTTTGATTATAATTCGAAGTAAAATTAATGTATAGTTATTCTTAATAAGATGTAACATTTATCACTATATATCATGTCTTTGGAAGATGTTCTAGCCCAAACGCTTTATAAAGCATACCAAGAGAGGAAATCTGTTAAACCCTTCGAAGTGACTATGGCCCAAGCAAAAAGGGTCTTTAACGTGTTTTCTTCGATGCTAGTTCAATCAGAGGGATTTGGAGGATATAAAATATCCCTCACTACTGAAGAAACGCTCAAACGTTTCGGTTCCACTGAACCGTTATATGGGATATTAACTAAACCAATGATTGAAACTGATAGCGAAGTGGAGTTATGGTTCGAGAATCATATGGCTGAGGTCGAAATTGTCTTCGAGATGGATCATTGCACTGTTGAATCTTATCCAACTTGTGTAAACGGTGTCTACCTCGGTATTGAATTGCCCGCTACGAGGTTTGACACTTGGAATCTGAAGGCTTACCAGATCGTAGCAGATGATAGTGCTGCTGGTAGGTTATTCGTCGGTGAAAGTATTAAACTTCCCTACAACGAGGAAGTGGAGCTTTACCTTAACGGTCATAAAGTAGGCAAGGGCAGACCTAGATATGTTTACGGAACTGTAGATGATATGGTGAAGTGGTTATTGAGGAGGGTAGGTTACGTAAACGGTTATGTATCTTCAGGAGTGTTTGTAGGACCCACTAACGTTAAAAAGGGAGATAGGTTAAGGGTTAAAAGTGGAAGTTTAGAGTATGAAGTTAGGCTATCCTGAGTTGGGAAATAGTCTAATAATATCTAAGCTCTAAGTCCCCTTAATGCCCAACCGAGTAGGAAGCGTAATGAAAAGATATTGAGGATAATTGTAGGTGTTTCAGCAGCAATATGGTCTACAGTTCATCTAATAGTAGGTTATAATGCTGCAGTAATAGCTTCGAGTGTTGTAGGTCATGCGTCTTTAATCTTTGCTATATATTCGGAGTGTTTCGGTTTTAACGCAGCTTTGTATTTGTTTGCATCATACGAGATATTTACGAATACAAGAAAACTTCTTCTTCCTTTTTAATACATTTTTAATAATTTATACCCACGTTGATAAAGCTCCATTACTAGGAAAACCATTGCATATCATAGCAGAAGTGTATCCTGCTATCTTCTAGATATTATGTTACTGATTGGAACTGGAATATTATTGATGAAGAATTATGTGGGTTAATGAACATTTACCATATTCATCAAATGTTTATAAATTATTATCGAAAGCAGAGCTCTTCATACCCTTAATATGGCATTTTCATCTCTTTAAAAAGAAGAGTGAAAATGAATACATAGTATTCTTATACCCGTTTGAAACAGTAAAAAATATAAAAGTTGGAGATGAGTTGCAAAAATTTGATCTTACAATATCTACTTCAAGTGAGGGAATTAAGTATCTTCTAGAAGATATAAGGGGAAAGATTAAGTACACTTTTATCATATCGTCTAGCGTTACCTCAAGAACTTTAAATGTGATGGTTGGTGTGGAGAAGAAAGGTCTTTTTACTTCGATTCCAATAGAACCGAGACATATATTAGAACATCTGTCTTATAATTTAAAATTCCTTAGAAACGAATAACTTTTCTACTGTTTTCATTATATGTTTAAATTTGAAATTAAAAAAATTAACTGCTTGAATTAGAGTAGTACATCATATTATAGAAATATCCGACGAATGGGTCGTATACGAATCCTTGTACATATGGCTGTACAAAGTAGTAAGTGCTTGGAACCGGTAACCATACGTAAGGTGCTTCGTGGTATATAATGTTATATGCTTGTGCTACCATATGTTCTTGCTCTGTCGTATTAGTTATAAACGGTAAAGTTTGATACATTGTCTGCAAGGTCGAAATATTTACCCATGCTAAATTGCCAGATATTCCTCCAAATTGCACGTCTGTTAATGGCATTAATTGTTGGAATACTGGATCAGGCCAGTCTGGGAACCATCCCAAGTTAACCATAACCGGCGTTCCGTTAGGAGTTGTCCAGCTATCTGTTACTGACGGTAGAACGAACTTGGTAGATATGCTTATTCCTATTTGCTGTAAATCCTGAGTTATTATTGTAAGCTCTTCTTGCTCTAATAAATTAACTGGTGCTAATGAATATATGTCTAACGTAGGTAATTGTTGACCATTCGGGTTTCCTATTACCGTACCATTAGGTAAGACTACGTAAAAGCCTCCCTGATATCCAGCCTCGTTTAGGTATTTAATTGCTAATGCTGGGTTGTAAGTATATTCACTTAGGTTGTCTGGGTTATAATAGCCAGGGAATTGGGGGGAAATTGGCCCTAAATACTCAATTGCTAAATCTTGTCCTTGATAACTGAATATGCTTAGTAATTGCTGGTAGTTAATTGCATACTCTATCGCTAGTCTAAAGTCGGTTATGTTAGTGGGGAACTTCATCATATTCATCGAGATGTATAGGACTCCAGGTTCAGATCCGAAGTTTCTGAAAGTCTCGTTAATTGGCATTGAGTTGTAGGGGCTTTGATTAAGTATCTGGTATATGTAAGTTATGCTCACATAGCTCATCTGAGCCTTGTTAGTGAGGAAGTCCTCTACTCTTTGTTCATGGGATAGACCGTAGTTTATCTCTAATGCGGGTATATGAGCGGGCTGTGCAACAGCCGGTATATTAGATACGTTTTGAGCCCAATAGTGTGGGTTTTTATCTAAGACTATCGTGCTGAAACCACTGGTAACTTTTACTATAACGTATGGACCAGTCCCGTTCATACCATTTTCATCTAGATAGGCGTTAGGTGAGTTAGGCTGTACACCCCCGTGTTCATCAACGAATACTGGGTTCACTATGGCACCCCACCATGAAGCAATATCGTAAAGGAAGAATTTGTATGGAGCTAACACGTTGATCTGGACTTCATAAGGTCCTTTAACAACGACAGCCTGATATGGGTACTCCATTATCTTTTGAATAGTTGCGTTATTGGCATTAAAGTGGGACAGTATAGAAGCCAATATAAGAGCTGTTAGGGTATAGTTTTTCGCAGTGGGTAAACCAGTAGCATTTTGAATTGCATTATTAACTCCCCAAGGAATTGCATAACCAGTCTGTCCGTAAACCGTAGAGTTGAATAATAGTCCTATATAATTAGCAACTCCTGGCCCTTGACCTATTAGTAAAGTCCTATAAAACGAGAACCATACGGTTGAAGCATTTACTTGTACTCCATCTGGGAAGTATACTCCTTGTCTAATAAAGAATGTATAGTTCTCGTAGTTTGTTGTAGTATAGTTTTGTGCTATTACTGGAACTACTTGATGGAAGTTGCTTCCGTTGAACTCGACTAGCTCTTGGAATAAGGCTGTAAACAATGGACCGTCTTGTACATAGAAACCTGTAGCGGGGTCTAAAGCGTCTGGTGGAGCAATTTGAGAGTCATCAATTAGTACACTTGTATTTGGTGGCGAAAGTGTAACCATTGTCGGTGAGGTTGATGTTTTTGTGCTTACTGATGTGCTAACCGAAGTTGTAGTTGTAGAAGTAGTACTAGGATGCTGCGTTGTTAAAAATATTCCAGCTGCTATTGCTATGATTAAAATTACTATTATTATTCCTATAATAGCAGTTTTTGAAAGACCTAACTTCTTTTTACTTTTCATAGTAATCAGTATAAGCATCTTTTTAACTAGTAATTAACTTTTTCGTTAGTTTTCATATACTATGGGAAAATTTAATAAACAATTTAAGGGATTTATGTTTATGCTGACGGATTATATAAAATTTGCTATAAAGAGAATGATAAACGGCTTTATCACCATACTCTTATTGATCTTTTTCGTGTTCGTCCTCATCCATGCAGCAGCACCAAATCCTGCACAGCTAGCCCGAATATATGCTGGTAACCCCCATGCCCCTCCCGTGGAGATTCAACAAATAATAAAGGAATACGGGTTGGATGAACCACTTTACGTCCAGTTCGTGAACTATCTCAAAGATATATTATCTGGAAACTGGGGTGTAGATCCTATATATAAGACTTCAGAACTGTCATTATTAATTCCTAAACTTGCTATAAGTCTTCAGATAGTGATACCCGGTGATATTCTAGCGGCAATCCTCGGACTACTCAGTGGGGCAGTGGCAGCATCATCAAGGGGGACATGGAAGGACAAAACAATTAAAGGGTTATATATTACAACGTGGGCCTCCCCTCCCTTCTTCATTGCAATTGTTTTGCAACTAGTGATAGCTTACTATCTAAATTTGTTACCTGCAGGGGAACCGGTAAATGAGTTGCTCACTTGTCCACCTCACTATACAGACTTTCCAATACTTAACGCGTTAATTGATGGAGACTGGACGTTCTTTGTATCCGCTGTTAGGCATGCAATACTACCCTCCTTAAGTATTGCTATAATTACGTTCGGCTTGTTCACAAGAGTAACTAGGGCTACAATGATAGACTCTATGGAATCGGATTACACTAAACTAGCCTTAGCTAAAGGTCTCACAAGACGTTATGTAGTATATAAGATTGCGTTAAGGAATAGTCTAATTCCAGTAATAACCCTAATAGCGCTCTTCTTTGGCTATTCAGTAGCTGGGGCGGTTCTGGTTGAAGACATTTTCAGTTATCAGGGCATAGGATATTACATAACTCAAGCAATAGAGAACCTAGATTATATTGCTGTTCTAGACTTTACAATTATAGTCGGAATTGCTGTAATAGTAGCCAACTTTGTAGCGGATCTTCTTTACGGTATATTAGATCCGCGGGTGAAGGTTCAATGAACTTCAGAAAGGAGTGGAGAAGATTTGTTATAATAGCATTAGCTCTTTACCTTTTAATAAACATAGGAGTGTACCTACATTATGCAAACAAAGGAACGCTACAATCCGTTCATTTCGACATATTATCATTAGTTCCTTACGTCCTGTTCTCGACCTTCAGTATAACGATCTCAGTAGCTATATTAGCGCTAGTTTTCTTTTTGACGAATAAGACAGTAAGGCTAGTTTTGAGAAGTAAACCTGCACTAGTAGCTTTCATAATTCTTTTCGCTTATTACATATGGTCTTTATTTGAGGGACTGTTGGAGTACGCCTCGGGACAAATACTTTACGTAAGACTTTCATATATGTTCTTACCTTATAATCCGTTCCAGTACAACCCGTCAACGGCTCTTCTACCTCCGTCATTTGCGCATCCTTTCGGCACTAACTCTAACGGAGAGGACATTTTATCAAGAGTTTTGTATGCAACTCCTTCTGATGCTGAGATTTCCACGATTGTAGTATTATCAGCTATATTAATAGGGGGAGTGGTAGGAATATTATCTGGGTATTTTGGTGGTATTGTTGATGAAGTACTAATGAGAATAACTGATGTGTTTCTGGCAGTACCGGGTTTGATTTTAGTTATAGCAGTTAGTGTCTTATTGGGAGAGTCTTTTACTAGTGCAATAATAGGCTTAATGGTACCGTGGTGGGCTACTTATGCAAGGCTTTTCAGGAGTCAAACGTTAGTAGTCAAAAATATGCAATATATTGACGCAGCAAAACTTCTTGGTCTAGGTAGGTTGAAGATTCTCACGAAGCACGTTGTCCATAATGTAATAGATGCTGTTCTAGCCTATGCCTCTCTTGACTTCGGTAACGTGATCTTGACGTACGCGACTTTAACGTTTTTGGGAATCGGATTGCTCAATCCCAACACTCCAGAATGGGGCTCAATGGTGTCTCACGGAGTTGAAGAATTACCGCAAGCGTGGTGGTATCCATTATTTCCATCTCTAGTTATTGTGATTATTGTAACCAGTTTTATATTACTTGGAGACAGAATTCAAGACATAATCTCTGGGAGGGTGGTTTATTGAGCTTACTAGAAGTTAATGATTTGAGTGTGGGATATAAGGCGTTAGCAGGTAAGTTTACAGTACTTCATAAAATTAACTTCTCGCTAGAGGAAGGAGAAATTGTAGGAATAGTTGGAGAATCTGGTTCTGGAAAGAGTACTTTTGGTCACGCTATCATAAGGTTATTACCTCCTAATTCATTTATAGAAAAAGGCTCGATAATATTTCAGGGTAACGACCTCGTGAAATTGAATGAAAAGGAGATGACTAAGGTAAGAGGAACTGGTATATTCATGATCCTTCAAAATCCCCTTAATAGTCTGAATCCAGTAAAAAGAATAGGAGATCAGTTATTAGAAGCTGTAAAAGTCAAGAAGCCTGGAGTAGATGAAAAAGAGGCTAATGAAATTGTACTAAACGCGGTAAAAGACGTAAGGTTACCTGATCCTGAGGAGTTCATAAAGAAATACCCTCATCAACTTTCTGGCGGTCAAATTCAGAGGGTCGTAATAGCGATGGCTCTAATATTGAGACCTAAGATCCTGATTGCAGATGAGCCTACTTCAGCTTTGGACGTAACTATTCAAGCTCAGATAGTAAAATTGTTTAAACAGTTACGGGATGAAGAGAAGATCTCTATAATCTTTATATCTCATGATATATCGTTAGTCTACGCTATAGCTGACAGACTGGTAGTGATGTATGCAGGAAGAATAATGGAGGATGGAAACATAGAAGATGTGATAAAAAGTCCTTTGCATCCTTATACTCAGGGTTTAATATCAAGTATACCATCTATAACTAAGAAGGACGGAGGACTTAAAGCAATTGAAAGTTCTCCTCCTTCCTTTTTAGTCTTACCAATGGGGTGTAAGTTTAACCCTAGATGTGATAGGGTGATGGAGAAATGCAAGATGAAAGAACCAGAGTTGGTTGAAGTAAAAGGGCGAAAGGTGAGGTGCTGGTTATATGAGTAAAGAGGTTATATATGAAGTGAGGCATTTAAAGAAGTATTTTGAGATAAAAAAGGTTGGGCTAATAGAAAAACTCTTCCGCGAGAAACCTATTTACGTAAAAGCTCTTGACGATATTAGCCTTGAGATTTATAGCGGTGAAGTATTAGGAGTTGTAGGTGAGTCGGGTTCTGGTAAAACGACATTAGGAAGGATTTTAGCCACATTAGACCTTCCTACGTCGGGGGAAATATACTTTAAAGGGGAAAGAGTAACTAAGGAGAATTTGTCCAAAATTAGAGGAAAAGTACAGATGGTCTTTCAGAATCCGGCATCGAGCTTAGATCCCAGAATGAAAATCTTAGATATTCTCTTGGAGGCCTCACGTAGACTACCAAAAGAGGAAAGGCTGAAAGCGGTTAGAAACACTTTAGAAGAAGTGGGACTTGATTATGAATACGTAGCAAATAAGTATCCTAGAGAGCTATCAGGTGGGCAATTACAGAGAGTGGCTATCGCTAGGGCTATAATCACGTCTCCTGAATTTATAGTGTTGGATGAACCTACCTCTGCCTTAGATGTTTCAGTTCAAGCTCAAATATTGAATCTTCTGGTTAAATTACAGAGGGAGAAAAACATAACGTATATGTTTATTACGCATAACATAAGTGTGGCGAAATTCATTTCCGACAGGGTAGCAGTCCTATACGCAGGGAAGTTGGTTGAAATAGGGCAAGTAGAGGAAGTAATATCTTCACCTAAACATCCCTATACTCAAAGCTTGATTTCTTCAGTGCCAACATTGTCTAAGAAGGCACTAACTCCGCCTTCTGGTGAAGTACCTTCGCTAATTAGTCCTCCTCCGGCTTGTAGATTTAATCCAAGATGTCCTTATGCAATGGATATTTGCAAAAAAGAGGAGCCTCCACTTTTCGAGATTGGTGGTAGAAAAGTAGCATGTTGGTTGTTAGACCAAAAATCTCAAAAACAATAGTTAAAGGGACATTTTTAATTTTAATTTTTTCTATTTTTTTGAATGTAAGCAAGATAGAGAATTTTATTGAATTCTTACTGATCTCCTTTTCTCTCTTACTGTCTTATTCTTCGCTTAAGTATTTAAATTACTATGAAATAGGGGAGACGTATATAGTTGTTCATAACCTTCTCTCTACAAAGAGGATAGAATATAGTGAAATCGAGGATGGATTTCTATCCCAAGGTCTATTAGCACGAAAGTTTAATTGTGGTTCTATATATATAGTTTTAAAGGGAGGAAAAGGAGTAGAGATCCTCAAAGATATACCGGAGCCTGAGAAGATAGAGGAAGTAATAAAGCAAAGGATTACATAAATCATGCATTTATTGGAAAATAGCCAGTAATTATATAAATCAATAGATTTTCATTAAGTGATTTTAGTAATAAGAAAATAAGTAATAATTCATGCGAAAATTTATATACCTTATTTCATTCATTTTACCTATGGATTTATATAGAGTTAGCAAGATGCTGATTTATCTCGGCGCGTTACCTATAATCCTCTACGTGATAAAGGGGGGTTCATTCACATTAGGGGTCTCGTTTATTCCACCTATCGTAGCTCTCGGAATAAGACCTAGCTATAGAACCTTAGGGATAGGTCTTATTCTGTCAGGTTTAGTGTTTACTCTTCTCGTCTCCGGTGTTAACGTTATCGGACTACTCGTTCCCATCTTAGGACTAGTCTCCTCTGTTCTCTCATTCAAGAATAGGCTCTCTCCTCTAATAGGTTTTGCAGTTGTTGTTTTACTCTCTGTGTTATTTAACGGTTTCTTACCGGTATCTTTATTGGTATCCGCTGGGCTAATATTATCAGTCAATAATAGACCTTTTGACCCAAGTGGGGTTTTCACTTTAGCTATTCCTTACTTTGTTACTCAAGTTCTGTTTCTAGCTTTCTACTCCACATATATCTCTCCTTCTCTTTGGGCGTTAAACCTCTTTGGAGCCCTGAGCAAGTATGCTTACCTTGCATACGCTGTAGTAATTATCACGTTTGTACTCTATTTAATGAGAAAGGATTACTTAATGCACGAGTACATTAATGTTATCATATCGATTATAAGTGTCGCTGTAGGAAGTGCGGTAGCGTATTTATTTGTCTCACCTATATCCATAATGTTCGGTCTTTCCGGCTCGATTAGTACGAGTTTTGTTTTTTCTCAGCAGGATTTAGCTAATGTCATCATAGAAGCGTTTAAGAGAAACGATTTAAGGTTGGCTGAAAGAGCTTCTTTCATATATGAGGGTGACCTAACAGAAGTGTATAAGAAGTTGGTCGATATAAAGTTATGTATCGCTGTAGTTAAGTTACCGGAATTTTGTCCTTATAAGATTAATTATTTAGAAGTGGATTACAAGAAAGTAGCTGAATGCTTCTTTGAGTTGAAACAAGTCCCGACGAAAGACGTGGTTAATTATCTAAGGTTTGTAAAGGAAAAAGACGTCAACCTAGCTGAAAAAGTAGGTGAGTTAGCTTTAGAAATTTCTCCTTCGCCTAAACTGGTTAATATAATGAAAGAAATAGAAGTCTTAAAACTAGAGTACTTAAAATATAATTGGGATCCAGAAGTATGGATAGGGAAGGAACTTTACGATTATAAGATAACATCTTATTTAGGTAAAGGAGGTTCAGCCTACGTCTTAGTAGGTGAAAAAGATAGTAAAAAATACGCAATTAAAATTCCTATACTTATGCCTCCATCTACATCTAGCGCGAGTTATTATGACTTCGTAAACGAGTACTCACAGCTGAGGGACTTGTCTAACAGAAGCGAGAACATAGTTAGGTTCGTCGACGCGAAGATAGATTCTTTCAGCTTGAAAAAGATTCTTTCAGGTGACGTGTTGTCCTATATGAAAGAACCACCGATCTTGGTTATGGAGTATATGGAAGGAGGTAGTGCTAAATCCCTTATGGGCGATAATAACGTATATTATTCCGACCAATGGTGGAAGATAGTAGCGTTAATAGGCTATGAAATCGCTAAAGCATTAAAATCTATCCACGAAATGGGCTTCGTACATCTGGATGTAAAACCATCAAATATTTTGTTCTCAAAGTATCCGGGGAGGACAGGTAAAGAGGTCTTCGAAAATCTAATTAAGGGAGAAGTAAAAGTTAAGCTAAGCGATTTAGGTTCAGCTAGAAAGAGAGGTGAGAGGTTCATACAATATACTCCCGAATATTGCCCTTTAGATCAGGTAGAGGCTTTATTCAGAGACAAAGGGGCGGAGTTCTACATGGATATATATTCTCTTGGAGCTACAATGTATTCTCTACTGGTTAGACAACCCTTTAATCCTAGGGAAGTAATAAACTTCATTAATGACGCTGAGCTGCTTTATAAAGAAAATAAGGATCCAATGCCTTCTATCCAAAAGGCAAAAGAGTTCTACGTGAAATTCCATGAAATTCTAACCGTTGAGGAGAACGTAGACAAACGTTTAATAGAGTTGATAAGACAGATGACTTCTCCAGATCCCGAAAAAAGACCCTCAGCTTTAGAAGTATATAAAAGGCTAGGTGAGATAATTAATAACAATGAAGGAAATACTAGTACCCGATGAAGTTTACGCCTACCTTGAAAAGATAGGTGAGCAGGAGAGGGCTTCAGTTAGTGACATAGTCGTTAAATTAGTACTTAATATAATGTCTCAAGAAGAAAAGGTTAGGGCACTTCAGGCAATAAGTAAGGAGTACATAATCCGAGGTAGAGAATTAGAAGAAAAAGGTGCTCTAGTCGAATCAGGAGAGATGTATTGGAGGGGGCTAGCGTTTCTTATGCAAAGTATTGCTACAAAGCTCGGATTTGAAATTACAAGTTATCAAGATTATTTCTCGCTTATAGATTATCTTTCCTATAAGCTTAATGACGGAGAGATAGTCAAACTCTTTGTTAATAGTGAGAGACTTCACGGAGAATACCATCCAAGACCACAAGGTGAGTCTGAATTTAAGTTCAGGGTAGATAATCTCTTTAAGTTGATGAAAAAACTGGAAAAAATTGCAGAATTTTCAGATTAAAATACTAGGGTAAAAATTTTTAAAACGTTGAGAGTTTTAATATTTGTGAGATTAGTTATACACCCGGAGAATCCCGATGATTTTCTTCCAAGATATATTACAAAAGATGATATTGTTGTCGACTTAGGATGTGGACCAGGGTATTATTGTAAGACATTAGTCAAGTTAGCCAAGAAAGTGTACTGTATTGACGTGGACTGCATAGCACTTTCAATGGCTAAAGAGAGTGCACCTTCAGCTTCATTTCTGTGTGAATCAGCTGAAGAAATATCTCTCCCTAGCACTAGTGTAGATGTTGTTTTATTGGCTAACTCCTTTCATGACATGAGAAATAAGGAAAAAGTGGTAGAAGAGTTAAAGAGGATTTTAAAGGCTGGAGGGAAGGTTATTATAGTGGATTGGAAAAAGGAACAAACTACTATGGGACCTCCCTTGAGTAAGAGGATGAGTGAGGCAGATTATCTAGCATTTTTCAAGGACTTTTCATTAGTTGAAAAATTCTCACCTAGCCCTTATCAATTCGGGCTGGTGCTTAAGAGATGATAAACTTTGAGATTTGTAAAGAAATAGACGATAGGGAAAAGGTATGGGATGTAGTTAAGGATGTAAAGAAGATTCCAGAGTTCTGGAAAGGGACGAGAGAGCTTAACGTGGAGGAGACGAGTCAAGGTATATATGAAGGGGATGTAAGGTTTGCTTTCCCATCTAAGGGAAAGGTGAAAATTGAGATCCGCGAGGGTGAAAAAAGAATTATCATCAACTACCTTAAAGGACCAGTTTTAGGAACTCATGAGATTTATATCACTGAAACAAAGCTTTGCTCTAAATGGAACGTTAGGTTAACCTTTCCTTTTAGCCTTAGAGAAAGGTGGACTGAGGAACACTTTAAGAATGGTACTCAACACGCCTTGGAGAGGATACTAAGCTATAGTATGCGATAGTCTGGACTTGGCAAGTAAAACCAAATAATTCTATGAATTAACTTAAGTCTTTCTAGTTAGAATTTTTTACAAATGATTAGAAGAGATATACTAATTTACTAGGACGGTTTTTACACTACTTTTATAAGAGGGAAGTCTCAATTTGTATAATAATGTCCTCACAAGCCAAATCAGAGTTTAACAAAGGAGATAATAGTCTATCTTTCGTTGATCTTTTCTTCATATCATTTGGGGGTCAAGCCCCGTTTATATCCCTCCTTACTTTCGGTACTGTGATGATAGCAGAAGCTGGTTTGGCTGGTCCTTTTGCCATGCTTATTGCAACTTTTGTAGTATTGTTTAACGGTCTGGTAGTGTATTTTTTATCGAAGAGGTATAAGAGAGGTGGAGGTTTCTACGTTTACGCTCTATACTCCTTAACACCTAGATTGGGACTAAATACTGGTTGGACTTACCTTATTTACGCCTTATCTTACGGTGGGACACTCTTGGCTGGCGGTGCTTATGTTTTGTATACTATTCTCTCCAAGGTAACTGGTAATAGCTTGATCTTCCCTATTTCACAACAGTGGTTTTTAGCACTAGTAGTATGCGTTACCGCTTCCTCCTTAGTAATTTCAGGAATAAAATTTTCAGCTAAGTTTGCTATGATCATGTCAATAGTTGAAATTATAGCGATAGCTGGTTTGGCTGTTTACTTTCTTTATGAATCTGGCTGGAGATTTTATAATCCGATTCCGAAATCCATCAATCCGGGAGTTCTGGACGCAGTAGTTTTAGGTTTGGGAATACCTACGGGTTACGGGTCAATTGCACCTCTAGGTGAAGAGGCTAAATCTAAGGAAATTGGTAAAGCTGCAATTGCTGTACTACTTTTTGGTGGCTTAATAGCTACGTTTTTCTTTTACTCGTTAGGCTCAATGGATTTCACGGGTAACTTAGTGGAATATTTACTCGGTAATTTCGGTTTTATCGTAGCTATATTGCTAGCTTTCGTAGCTTTAAATGACGGAACCTTAGGGGGGATGACCTATATCTTAGCTAACTCTAGAACTTTAAAGGCTATGGCTGAGGATAAGATATTTCCACAGATTTTAGCTAAGAAGAGAAATGATAAGCCGTTATATGCAGAGGTGACAATAGCTGGAACTTTTACTGCGTTAGTAGTTTTGTTAAGCTACTTCCTAGGGCTCTATGATACTTTCCTTATACTGGGTTCCTTAGCTGGAATGTTTAATTTGTTCATCCACTTATCTGCAGATTTTTCCTTGATAAGAACTGCGTCTAAGAGACCCCGTAAACATAAGTCAGAAATTGTTATTGGCTTAATAGCGATAGTAATTAGCTTGTTTGTACTATTTTATTCGATACCAGGCTTTCAAGCATACATAGTCTATGCATTCATGGGTTGGATAATACTCGGATTCCTCTACGCTGAAGTAAGGGAAATGATTTCAGAGGATTATTTTGAAGACGAAAATTATCAGGGAAAAAGTAACAAGACATAACGAATTTTAAGCTGTAATTACAATTTTCACTGGTAGAGGCATCAGTTTTCTCAGCTTACTTAATTTAAATAGTACGGATGCGATGATCACGTTATATGAAAACGTCCACTGGCTTAAAATGGGGGTTAATATTCGGGGTTCTGTTTGCGGTTAGCTCAACGGCGTTATACTACACATTATTCATTTATCCACAACTACCTCAGTTACAACAATATTATTATCATGAAATACTTAATTCAACAAACGGAAATGTTACAGAAGCTACAAAATATAGTCAAGAACTTCCCATTTTTCTTCCTTTTAGTTTGCTATATCTAGACCTAATTTCGCTGGTTTCTGGTGGTCTTTTAGCCGGTTATCTTATCGCCAAGTTATGGAATAAAAGTCCTCATTGGTATATGAAGGGTCTTATGGGGGGTATTGCATCACTCATCGTGGTAACTTTTTTATTAGGTTTCATTGTAGCTTCTGTAGGAGGTACTATCATATATACAACCTCTTGTGTTCTCATGGGTCTAGCTGTCTCATATAGATTAAATAAACTAGAAAATAAGAGCGTGAAGAAAGATTAAAAATGTTTAGATTTTTTGAACACCTTATGTTATCGAAAAAACAGATTGCCCTTTTATCCATAGGAACATCCTTGACTTTTTGGGATATTTTTAACGTTCCCTATATCGAAAATTATGCATCAAAACAGATAGGGGAGATCTCATCAACACTAATATTGTCAGCTGAAATGCTAGGCTACTTCCTAGGAGGAGTAATAAACGGTTATTTAGCAAGTAAATACGGAAGAAAGTTCGGGCTTCTCAGTTCTATGGCTCTAATCAGTATGGGCTCTCTACTGGGGTTTATATCGCTTAACCTAGCAATGCTACTCGTGGCTGAACTTCTAATAGGTATAGGAATAGAGGGTGAAGTAGCTATAGTTCCATCTTATGTATCAGAAATGTCAAGCGCAGAATCAAGGGGGAAGAATGTCGGTTATACTACAATGAGCGGATTCTTGATGAGTTTAGTAGTAACTCCTATAGCTATTCTTTTAGGAGAGGATTTTTGGAGACTATTGTTTCTACCTAGTTTACTTTTGGCAGTAATAGCTCTCTTATTTAGGATAAAATTACCTGAGTCGGCATTATGGGAGAATAAAAGATATGAGAGCCTTAGGTGGGATAAGGATGTAGTTATCTTCACATTGATTTGGTTTGCAAGTTATTTCACTGGTTATGCGTTATTCTCGACTCCAATCTTCTCACTAATATCAAGCCAAGGATATACCCCTTCTAATCTTTACTTCGGCTATATTCTATACGGAGACCCACTAGGAGTTGTTATTGCAAGTGTACTAAACGACCGTCTGCAGAGGAAGTACACTTCTTCATCGGCAAACCTACTATCGGCTATTCTTATGATAATTTGGCCTTTTTCGGGAATCATGTTTTTGCCGATAGGTTTTGCTATCATGTTCTTCCAAGGTTTTAAGTTTCCGGCTATGTATGCGTATACTGCTGAAAACCTAGGAACTAAGATAAGGACTTTGGGCTATGGGATTGCCGACGGTATAGGTCACTTAGGAGGAGCTGTAGGGCCTATAGTCTTCGTGTTATTGCAGGATCACATAGGTCTAGCTTTCTCTACCAGTGTAGTAGGTATAGCGTCTGTAATATCGTCAATCTTAATAATGGTTTTCGGACAAATAACAAACAAGATACCCTTAGAGAAAATAAAGGGATGATGACGCTACCCAAGATGATCAGTGAATTAATAATTTGAGAGCCCCGGGCTGACTAACTTTAATCGAAATGTTTAAATTATTTAAACGTACATAAAAATAAAATTAACAATTCTTCAAATTTTTGATTAATTAGCATCTTGTGTAATTGTATCTTATGAAAAGAGTTATCGTCTCATGTATGGACTACAGACTCACTGATGAAATATTGAAGAGGACAGACAAAGACACGTTAATTTTCAGGAATGCTGGTGCAAATGTAAAGGAGTTCTTACAAAGGCTTAAGGAGATAAACCCGGACGAGGTTATATACCTTCCTCACACGGATTGTGCTGCAATGAAGCTCGTCTTCAACGTCGTAAAGAAGGGCGAAAATGTAAGCAAAAACGTTAAGGAAAAGCTAGTGGATGTTTTCTCAGGGCAGAAGTTCGAGACTTTAGAGGAGTTAGAACAATTAAACGCAAAAATAAACGAAGAGATGTTAAAAAAGGAAGTGACTAAGAACGTCAAGACGGAGTTAATCGACGTAAAGAAGATACAGTGGCCACAGAAAAAGACGGAAGTGTACTTCTACCCTATTACGGCAAGGCCCACTGATAAAATCGGTGCATATATCCTACAATCAACTTCAATAGACGACGTAAAGGCTGATATAGAAATAGCTAAAGATAAATTAGGTTTTAAAGATATTTATAACTGTTCAAGCGGTGATTGTAAGAAGATCTAACCCGATATGGTCGAAAGAATATCTTTGATAATTTTTTCTAACTCTTCACGTGAGAGTTCTTTAGCCTCTATCTTTCCATCTTTGGTAATAGTTACTGTATATATTCCGTTGGAGTTTATGTAAAGGCTTACGCTATAATCCCCTTTCTTAACGAAGATTTCCTCTATCTCACCGTCGATATTTCTCGTGTATCTCTGCCTTATCTCGTAACCTTTAGAAATTCCCCTCACTTCGTGAGACTCTGTCAATATATCATCCAATTGCGATCTGATACTCTCATGAATTCTCTTTACGTCTAAGCCGAATATGCTCATTTCTAACACTATCTATGACTTAATAGTAAAAACTTTTTCCTCAGCTCATCGATGAACTCACTAAGCCTACTCGTATCGTTTATAGGTATCTCCGCGACTTCGTTAGAACTCGTGATCTTTATGATACCGTCATTATGTACCTCAACTACACCTGGTAACACGTTACCAGTAGCTTTGCCAGCGAGATTAATAAGAGCCTCAAGGGAATATAAAAGTTCCTCAGTTAAATCCTTGGTATCAAGTTTAAGGTAGTGTGCAAGTGTAGAGAGGCTAACCTTAACTGAGTATATCAAGATATTGTTATAAAATAGTCTGGCAATACCAAAGTTTTTGTCTACGTCAAGTATGACCTTAAACTCTCCCAGTTCTTCTACTCGGGGCAACTGGGTCCCATATTTGTGCATAAAATCCCTTTGTGCTCTCTCATCCACCTCTAAAGGGCTTTCCTTAAGAATATTCTTCACTACCTTAGGAGGTAGGTCATAGTAATGAGAAATTTTATTAACATCCACAGGGAAAATTTTTATTTCAGAGAGTTTATTAAATAGAGAATTAATGTCGTTTATGATTATCCCCCAAGCCTTTATCTTTACTTTGTCGTTTTCAGCCTCTACAACGGATCCCATTTTGACCTTTATAGGCGGGCTTAAGAATAGGGATTTTATGATCTCGTTTGCCTCTTCTACTGTTTTAGGCAGAGAGTTTACTTTTCCCTCAAACTCAACTTTTAATCCCTGAAAGTCCATGAAGCCTTTTACAGAATTTCCCTCAAACTCAGCTGTATAATTCCCCGTTATAACGGTTATCCTATTGCCGTTTTTAATCAGGTAAGTGCCTTTACTCATAGTGTATATTTTACTTACGTGGTTTAAAAACAATAATATAGGGTTCAGGCGGTCAAGCGTCCTCACCAGTCAGTGCCGCGACACGTCCACATTATTTACACTAAACTTGAGACGGTGAATAATATAAGGATTTTTCCAGTTAAAACAGTTTCCACGTTAAATTCTGTATCGAAATACGTCTGACTGATATTATCATTATTAAAAATCTATTAATCATAGCAATACATAGTTGTAAAGAGAATTATAAAATATATATAGTCTAAATAGGATATCCTTATAAATTGTGTTAGTAACTTTATATCGAGGAAACATGGGTTTTAACGGTATAAGTGGTGCGGTAAATGAACCTGGAGAATTACCGTGGGAAGTTGTAGTAGGATATTTCGCCATAGCTCTAGCAATAGTATTTTTTATAGGTAAGAAATATGGAGGCTTAAAGGCGTTCACTACATTGGATCTCGTCTACATAGGTATAGGTGGAGCCTTCGCAATGGTATGGGAGTTCTACATAGGAAGCTTCATAGGAAGGTTCCTTCCCAGTACACCTTTTGTTAGTGTGGGTTTCTGGGGAAGACTAATAATAGTTTTCATAGTAGCGGGGTTGGTTAGAAAACCCGGTGTGGGTATGTTGACGTTATTCATATATAGTTTTCTATCGGACTTATTTCACTATGGTTTCGGAGGAGAACCTATGTTTTTTATATACGAGGCGTTAACGTACGGTCTTTTCGTTGATTTAATGATAGTGTTCACTAAGGGAAAGATATTCGGTATTGGTTATACTCCAAAAGAAGTAGACCAACCATATGCTGTATCTGTGAGGAGAACTAATGTATTAGCTGCCTTGGAGGGCGGTATAGTCGGTGCTCTATGGGCACTGCCAGACCCATTGTTTTATAGTGGTTTCTTCGGGCCATTCATATATGCATACGCTCCCAACTGGGGGAAAATAATATTTCATCTACAAGCATTCCTACCCGGAGATATTATAATGGGTATTATAGGTGGGGTTCTAGCATATTACATAGCTAGGGCGGTGGGACAGTGAATGTAATAGAGCTAAGAAACGTAGAGGTGGTATATACAGGTAGAGCCAAACCGTCTCTGGTAGTTCATGATTTTCACGTAGAGGAAGGAGAGTCTATTTTGATAGTGGGTAAGTCTGGATCCGGTAAGTCGACACTTATAAACGTAATCAATGGCGTAATCCCTAATATGATTTCTGCTAATGTAAAAGGGGAAATAAACGTCTTCGGTAAGGATCCGAGGAAGACTCCTATTTTCGATATTGCAAAAGAAGTGGGGACAGTTTTACAAGACCCTGAAATGCAGGTTTTTAATCACAAGGTCATAGACGAAATTGCGTTCGGTCCGGAGAACCTGATGTTACCCCCCGAAGAGATAATGAACAGAGTGATCGAGACATCAAAGATCACTGGAGTTCACGAACTTTTAGATATGGAGACGATACAGCTTTCTGGAGGTGAGTTACAGAGGACAGTCATTGCTTCAGTTTTGGCCATGAACCCTAAGGCTTTGATTCTTGATGAACCCACCTCTAACATCGATCCTGAGGGAACGGCTCAGATTTTTTCCCTTGTAAAGAAGTTTAGGCAGGAGAAAAGGACGTTAATAATTGTTGAACATAAGTTGGAAAGGGTTTTACCTTATGTTGATAGAGTAGTTTTAGTAGAAAAAGGCAGGTTAGTTTTTGACGTTAAAAAAGAGGAGCTTTTCGATAAGGTTCACCTCTTAAGGGAGGCCGGGGTGGAAGTACCGGATTACTATTCACACTTAGGAACCCGTAAATCCCTTAAAGATTACGTTTATATACCTCCACCTAGGATGAAAGGGGACAGCACAATTTTACATGCAGAGGTGAAAGTTTGGGACAAGAAGTCAAGTAAGGTAATAGTAGACACGTCTTTAACCTTACGTAAGGGTGAAATAACCGCACTAATGGGTAAGAACGGTGCCGGAAAGTCTACTCTGTTAAAGGCGATCATGGGTATTTTAGACCGTAATTTGAAGTCAGAGGTAAAGCTGGTAGTAAAGGGAAAGGACTTGAGCAAATCGAGTATTATGGAAAGGGGTGCTTACATTGGATACTTACCTCAAAACTTTGACGTGATGTTTATAAAAAGAACGGTTGAAGACGAAGTTGCTTTTGCTATGAAAAATAGAGGTATTTATAGTAGAGAGAGGCTGGACGAGATTCTAAAGATGTTTTCTTTATACGAAATAAGGCGTGAAGACCCTTTAATGCTGTCGATGGGTCAGAGGAGGAGGGTGGCTATGGCTTCAGTTATTGCTTCTGGTTCTAAAGTACTTTTAATGGACGAACCCACGAGCGGACAAGACTGGTATCACAGAGAGATGTTTGGAAAAGAAGTTCAGTACCTGAGAGATAAGGGATTTTCCTTCCTAATAGTCACGCATGACTCAAGGTTCGTAGATAAGTTCTGTGATAGAGTGGTAGTTATGGAAAAGGGAAGGATAGTTGCTGACGATAAACCGGAGGAAATATTTTCCAAAGAAGGGCTTGGGATTCATCCTCCCACGGAGTATTTGGTGATGAAATATGGTTCCTTGGAATTTCCTTTATGAAAATCCCCTAACTCAAAACGTGATAAGTTGGTTTCTGTTCTTTTATGGTGTAGCATTACCTGTCGTAATAATAATTGGTGCAATAGGTCTTAGGGGTTTTATCGAGCTGACCAGGTTTGAGAGAGGAAGTACATTCCTTTACAAATTAAATCCGATTACAAAGTTGGTCTTCGGAGTTGTGGTTATGGTTGTTGCTTCAACTACTATATGGTGGATAGGTGCTCTACTAACTCTAGCTATACTTCCTCTTTATCTAACTCTTAATAACGGTCTTAAGAAATTCCTTTACGTAATACTCTTAGTGTTCTCTACAATTATAGGCTCTACGTGGGCGATAGCTCCTTATACTCCCATTAGCGTTCTCGAGTTGGTATTCCCTAATCCTTCATCTTACGAAACCGTATGGGTGTGGCCGAGTTATTTCACTTACATGGGTTACGAGCCTGTCCTCACTTTGCAAGCGCTGATTTACGGTCTTCAGACATCCTTTAGGGTTACGGCAACACTAGTCTCAGCACTTCTTTTAATTCTCACAACTACAACTTCTGACATCTTTAGGATGTTCACCAAGATGAAGGTCCCACTCCCCATTACATTCTCCGTTATGGTCGGTGTCAGGACAGTGCCTAAGATCTTCGAAGTTTTAGATACTTCCGTAAAGATGCAGTTACTTAGAGGGTTAAGTCATAATAAGCCAAGGATTCTAAGGGTATTTTATTACCTTTACGCCGGAATAATGGCTATAGTCCCGGCGATAGTGTACTTATTTAGGGGAGCAAAAACATTGGCAATTTCAGCCGATACTAGAGGTTTCAGGGCTTATCCTAGCAGGACGTCATTAGTTAATCTAACTCTTGGTAAACTGGATTATATTATGTTTGCAGTGATAGTGTTATTAATCATTGTTGATATTGTTGCGAATTTAACCGGTTTCGGTAGGACGATACCTTACGAAGGATTGTAAGTCTTTTTATTAGACAACTTTTTAAATTACCTTCAAAATATCTATTAGGTGTTTCTGATGAAATCTATAATTAGGAATCTAATTATGCTATCTTTCGTAGTATTAATTTTATTCTCTCCAATAGCTTCTTCAGAGACCCCTACTGCTACTCCTATAAAGCACGTCATTATCATAATCGAAGAAAACCACTCTTTTGACAACTTGTTCGGTACATATCCCTTTGGATGGCCTCCTATAGTGAATAACATTACTCTATCTGTCATGTGGCCCGAAGGGCTTTACACCAACTATAGTCAGTTACAACAGTCTAAAAATGGAGTCTTGAGTTATATCACGGTACCCAACGTCCCTTGGTTTCCGTTAGCTGGTGTATCACATCCTTATTATGCTAATTCATGGGATACGGTAGACCCTTACGAAGGTTGGCCATCATATCACGGGGATTATTGGTTCGGAAAGCCGATAGGCTTTGTCTATTACTCTGGCCCTCAGTCTATGGCTTACTTTTCCTATCAGCAGGTAGGGATATTATGGGATTACGCTGAGGAATATGTTTTAGCAGATAATTACTACGCTCCGGTATTAGGGCTTACGGAGCCTAACAGGGTTGCTTTCTTAACCGGCGCACCTCCTAACTTCTTTACCGATAGTGCTTCTAATGTAATTCCAATTAATCAGACAATATTCTATCAGCTAAGCTCTTACGGTATCTCGTGGGACTATTTCGTTTATGATTATCAGGGAGGTATTCCTTGGCCGTTAAACGCGTTTATAGGGATTCAACAATATCAATCCCACATTCACGGCCTAACTACGTTCTTTAACGACCTTAAGGACGGTGAACTACCGGCAGTAAGTTGGGTTATGTTAATCGGATGTAACGCTGACAAGTATGACATGCACCCGCCTTACAACGTCACTAAGGGTGCTGTAGAGCTTAGTAACATTATAAACCAAGTAATGGAGAGCCCTTATTGGAACTCAACAGTAATATTCATAACGTTTGACGAAGGAGGAGGTTATTACGACCAAATCACCCCGCCTGCGATTAACACAATGGGCTTAGGACAAAGGACTCCTTTGCTTATAATATCCCCTTATGCTAAAGAGGCATGGGTAGATAACTACACGCTTTCCGGTTATACTCTTCTGGGGTTTATAGACTATAATTGGCATCTACCATGGCTTACGAAGTGGGTAGAGAATAGTGATGTGAAAGGCATTTTACAAGCTTTCAACTTCTCTTCAAAGCCAAGGCCTCCAATAATTTTGACGCCTAATAACTGGACTTATCCAATACCTTTACAGTACCCAGTTCATTACGGTTTTATAGCTAAGGTATCTCAAGGACAGTCTTACGCTCAAGTGTACCCAGCCCCTGCAGTCTCATTCTTATTTCCCATGACATTTACGGGGTTTGCGTTGATAGTAACGTCATTTTTAATAAGGTCTAAGAGAAAGCTTCTACTAAATTTATCATTAGTTTTAATGTTATTAGTTACCGGTATAGCTCTATACTATAACTCATCATTTGTGATGTATTCTTTCGTAGTTCAATACTATACATACTCGGGTCTAATAGGATTCTTAGCTGCGGGGGCACTAAGGTTGAGGTCTGGTAATAAGGTGGGAAGTAATGGATATAAATGAGGTAGGTTTTTTAGCCTCTTTTATTCCCTCCTCTTTCGAAGGATTTGAAATGAGTATGTTTTGGAGCCTAGCGTCTTTGAAAGATAAAGCTAAGGCTAACATGGGTGTAATCAGTGGTATTCTGGTCGTTACACTAATGTTGTATTTAACTTTCATCATGCTACCTATTCTAGTGTCCGATATAACAGAATATTATATAAAACTCTTGTTAGGACTTCTACTCGTGTCTTTAGCCATCTACTTCCTTTATGAGGACAATTATCCTGAACCGAACAGTGCTTTCCTGCTCGCCTTTATCGGTATTGTAGCTGAGGGACTGGAAGTCGATATATTTTCTGTGAGTGCATGGATAATATCTGGTAGTGCGTTGGGATTGATAGGGGGTTCCCTGGGTTTCTTATGGAGTTTATTTGTATTTAGGGATTTGTCTAAAAGGGTATCGAAAAAAGTACTGAAAGGATTAGCAGTTGCAATACTGTATTCTGTTGGATTCGTTGTACTTACCAGCGGGTTAGTTTAAGTAACTTTTTATGTTTTTAACTTATTTGCCCACTTTGGCTGAACCGAAAGTTTGGATCTTATTTACAGTAAACAAACAATAAGGTCTTCACACTCGTTGAAGAATTAAAGGTAAATTAAAATCCGACTAAGCGGTTAATATGAACGATTAGCTTTGTGTAGGATGCTTGCATATAAGGGAAAAAGCAAGGAGGAGTTGAAAAATTATGTCTCTTGTCTTGTAAAGGCTGCAGAAAAGGATCCTATTACTGGCGATGTTCATGGTGACGGGTGGGGTATAGTCGTGTATAGTGACAGCGGAACCTTAATTCACTACAGAAGTAGTTTGCCGATCTTTTCTGATAATAAATTGTGGAAAATATTAGATATTTTGGAAGGTCAGATTTGGGTGATCATACACGCTAGATTAGCTTCGCAGAAAGAATTAGTCGACTCGAAGTTCTCACACCCTTACATAGAGTCTACCCCACATGAGCTACTCTATTTTGCTCACAATGGTAGTGTTGATAAGTTTTCTTTAGGGAAATATTTGGGAATAGACCCTCAGTTTATGGTCGATTCGGAACTCATAGGGAAATTTCTCGTCAGGGAAGGATTGAGTAAAGAGTCTATAGACAAATTGAAGAAGTTTACTAAGAGTGCACTAAACTTATTCATCCTGAGGATCCCTAGGGAGAAAGGCATACCGCAACTCCTCTACGTCAATTTTTACAACGAAGATTACGTGAAAAAGAAAGGTATACCTAGTGAGTATTATAAACTCTACCGAGAAGAGAACGTAGTGTTTTCTTCTTCCTTATCTTATTTCTGCGAAAGTGGAGACGAAGTGATGTTCGGTTCATTAGGGGAACTGTAGATAACTTATGAATGCTCTATGTGAACAAAGTTTATAGTATTATTTTTTAAGAGTGTATGTTATGAATATTATCAAGAGCTTTGATCATACTGGTTCACCTACTAGAAAGTTGAGGATCCCTATAGAGGGAATAAACGTATATATGTCGTCTACATTTCTCGTTAATTATCCCACAAGTATGGACGAGCCCAGAGAATCCGAAATAGAGATCAATATTCCTGAAATCGTAAACCTTCCAAATGAATTCTATCTTGTCTTAAGAGATGTGGATTCCGGCTCAGATCAAATGAGGTTATACTTTAAACTGGAGGGTCAAACGGAAAGTGTAGCACAAACAAGATCTACGAGGAAAATAAAACTTAAGAGACCCAATAATGAAACGAGGTATCACGTTGATATACAAGGGAAGAAATATTTGGTAGTTGTATCCTTCTACGTCCCGATTGTCATAAGAGAGAGCGGTACGCATAAGTTTCTTTTTGAGTTAAGGATGGAAAATCCTAAGGAAAACAGGATAGAATTTATAGAAAGATTTTATATATTCCAAGACATAAGAGTGCAATATATTACGTCGAAAGTCTTTGATAATCAGTTCTATCAATCGATAGTAGGGAGTATATTAAGCTATGCATCAGGATATCCGCTAAATGTGTACAAATTTGAAAAAGGCGAACTTAAAGATATGGGTAAGACATTATACAAGCCTTGCAGAGTTTCTTACAAGGGAAAGCGTGAGGAATTAACTTGTCTCAACGCTTTGAGAGATGACTTAGATCGGTTGATAACAGAGTTAAAACCAAATAGACCGGACGAATACCTCATTTTAGTAGGAACCAAATCAATTACAGAGACGTTGGATAAGTCCTTTTCCGCTATATTCTTCGAAGAGCTTTTAGACTTCTTTACGGAGTTTTTCCCAGTTTATATTATAGGTAAACAAGCTGAGTACATAGGCGGAACAGAGAAATTATTCATAAATATGTTTATGGCTCCGCCAGAAAGGATAAAGGAATATGTGAAAGACTATTTAGATATTATATCTAGAAAGGAATTTGTAAATGACGTTGGTTATATAAGGGTAGAAGATTTGACTCTTGTAAAACAAGGAGATTTTTACCTATTAGTAACTCCTATAATCACGTTAGACTTTCTAAAAGAATTAATAGCGACAGTGAACAGAAACGAAACAGAGTCATCTTTATTATTATTAAAGAATTTTAAGGAATATCAAGTAAAGAAGATTAGAAAATATCAGTCAGAAATCCTCGAAAAATTATTAGGAAAGAAATTCAATTACGATACCCCTTCATTTTATTTCTCAAAGGCAATATACGAACTTACGAGTTCGGATTGTCGGAATTCTCACTATTATATTCCTTTTAGCAGTCTTTTACTTCAACGTGAAGGTAGTTACTTGTTTTCAATACCTTTCGTGGAGGAACAGTTGGGGTGTAAAGTTTACTACGGATTAGGGGATCTATTTGTAAATATCCTTTTAGACGGCAGTTTAATCCTCTTAGGCGGGATTGAGAAGGTTATAAACACTGTTAGGAACATAATCGAACGAGTGAACGAGTTAGACATAGATATTGTTAAACAACTAGATGCTAGACACGAGTTTCTGATGAGGTTTCTTAATGACTTAGTAGTAACAATTTTCTTTAACAATAAAACTCAGCCAAAGCCTGACGTAAGGAAAATAGCAGAACTCTCCATAAAAGCATTCGAAATCACTAGTGCTAAGTTAAAGTACGATATGCACCGAGTTTATGCATTATTAGAAAGAATATGTTATAACCCTAGATCCTCGTTCACAAGAAATATTCTCAGGCTTGTATACGACGACAATAGAGAGAAGTTTATTTATGATCTTATTCTAACTTTAAGGGACGCTTATTTCATAAAATTATTGGAGGCAAACGGAATTAGAGTCAGTAGAAGTCACTTTTATCTTCTCGGTATAAATAAGGCTAACGTCACAAAGTCAGAGATAAAGAGTGCTACAACTAGTATGGAGGGATTAATCGATTTCTACTATAAACACTTAACAAGACACGGAGAGAGAGGTAAAGATGTAATGTTGCCTTTATTTAGGCAGTATATGCTAAACACGTTGATAAGAGGTCTGAGGCTCCCGCCTGAGAACGAGATACCGTCCAAATTTAACGCTGAGGAATTTGCATCGGTAATAAATGAGATCGATTGTGGCTTACCTTTTCCGGTTTCTTCTCAAAGTTCTCTCGGCGTGAAATCTACGGATTATGAGACTTTTAGGAATGTGGCTCTACCTATAATAATCTACGTGCCGGATAGAAATACAATAACAGTTAATAATAGGACGATAATAGTAACTAGAAAAAATTTTGAATTATTCTCTTTTACCACACCCATCATAACTTTAGAAGACGGTTTCAGTTTAAGCCATCACGGTCACAAAATTACGGTAAAGGGGGAACAAGTCTATCTTGAGCATGAGGGGAATGAACACCCTGAAATTATAATAACGTTAAAGTTTCCCCAAGCCGAGGAAGTTGTAAAGCTTATAGATGATGAGAAGAAATTTATAGAAAACTTTAACAAAATCTTTAACACTCATTATACTTCAGCCCTCACTATCATTAAAGACATCATAGACAACGCTAAGAGTCAAGGTTTGGCATTTATATGTGTAAATATACAGCCTATGGTGAATCCGTCAGTAATCACTAGTAATAAGTTTAAGCCAGGCTCAGTGAAGGTAGGACTTCTGACGTTAGGCAGGAGAGATGAAAGGGACACTGGCATTATATTGTAATCTCGTTTAACACGGAGAGTATTATATACCTTTACGTTTTTATAAACACTAAGTTAAGCTAAGAATTATGATTACGAAGGAACAACTATTGACTGTTCTTCAGGAATTATATGACGGCAAACCCGTCGCCTTTTCTAAAATAAAAAAGAAAATAAAAGAGAGTCCTGAGATAGTTGAGGAGCTTCTTAAGCAAATGGAAGATGAGGGCTTGATAAGGAGATACGAAGTTGGAGGTGGTAAGGCTTACGAACCAGTTAAAACCGATCCGATAACTCAAATTCTTAACATGCTTAAGGAAATAAAGGAAGAGCTAAGGAGGTTAGAAGATCTGGTAAACGAGAAGTCTAAGATAGACTATTCCCTTTTTGACAAAATTTACGATGAAATAAAGGATAATTTAGGATATGCTTCCCTCCAATCAATAAGGGTTGAGTTGGGATTACCTAAGGAAGAATTTTACTCTAAGTTTAAGAACCATATAGAGTCTTTATACGACCTCATAGCAGGAGGTGAGGAGGGTTTAGTAAAGAAAGGTGTAGTTTACGGGATTATAAGAAGGAGGGGTAATGGGAAATGATATGTAATATACCTAAAGTAACTGTAACTACTTGGTCTTCCGATAAGATAGTATTAGCAGGCCCTACCTATAGGCAGTACTTAAATAAATCGTTAGAGATAATAAGCTCTAAGGACGTTGCGTCGATCATTGGACAACCTGGGATGGGAAAAACTACGATACTTAGGAAGGCTGAAGAGTCGTGTAAAGACAAAATGTTCACGTTCTTCCTTGATCTTGCCAGCAAAAACGAGATAGAAGACGAGTTCTGGAGTAAAGTAGACAAGTTTAAGCTTAGAGAGATAGTACTCCCGAAAATGGATAAGAAGAAGTACGGTTACACATTCTTTAAGAGGATTAGAGGCATAAACTTTGAGAAGCATTTAGAGGGTCTTTGCGATAAACTGAATGATCCCTTGATCAGGTTATATTGCATAAATTACACGAGAGATTTCGACGGTATGCTTAAACTTATAGGGGATCTAAAGTCAGTAACTGACGTAGTGTTATTTATAGATGAAGTTAGAGACTCACACTTACCTAAGATTCATAGGCTTATAAATTCAGGCCTTGCTGTACCGGTCTTAATGGCTATACCTACAGATGCTTATAACAAGGTCACAGACCTAGCTATAAGGAGAAGACTTGACGAGAGTAGGATAAGCCTTGATAGTGCGTTAACTGCGGATGATATAAGGGAAATCATAGAGGTTTACTGCAAACCACTAAGTGAAGAATTATATCCAATAGTTCTATCAGTGTGGAACGGTAAAGAACTCAACACGGTCAGTTCTATTCTACAATACGTCAAAAATGAAGTTGATAAAGCAGTAAATGATTGTGGAAGTGAGGAGTTAAGTTGTGTAAAGGAGAAAGTAAAGAACTCCTATACTCTTAAAGACATAGAAACAGACTCAAAAACTCTAGAGAAAATGATAAGAGAAGAGTTAACAAACTTGGCTAAAGAATACGATATAACATATGTTCACCCCAGAGGTAAGAGAGTGGAAGTGAAAGGGAAAAATATTACGGTAGGTCTATTCTTCATTTACGGCGAATATGCTTATATAGGACTGGTGAAGTTAATGAATAATCAAGAAGTTGACTCGGAGACACAATTATTACCTTTCATTAATGTTATAGAGCATGATAAAAAGGAGTATAAAGTTGCTAAGAGATTCGTTATAACCAACGGAAAAATATCGTTAGAAGGTGTAGACAGCGTAGAATTATCAACGTTAGAAGTTGTGAGAATGATCCGTGGGGATACTGTTATCTTAGAGGAGAAAGTAAGGGGATTACTAAAAATTATTTTACTGTCACAAAAGGAAAGCAATGTAACCAACTCTGAAGTCGTGACATAACGTTTTTACCATGTTTTCACATTTCTTATTGTGATTGACGAAAGAATAATCAAGCTAATAGAAGTCGCAGAGGCTCTCAAAATCCCTTTGAAACTGTTAGGTGAATTGGAACTAGATGTCGGGAGTCTAAGAATTATTACCGCTGAGTCGTTGGACGTAGAGGATGTAAAGAGCTTACTAGACGTAAGTCACAAAAGAGCTACGATAAAAATTAACAAGAGCGGAGTGGTAGTGATCGACGAGGACCTGCGTAAGGAACTTCATCTCTATGCTGACCTTAAGGCTATATTAAAAGATATAAAAAGACTGTTTAAAATTGTGGAAAATCAAACCCCGAGTATAGTAATATATCATGGTTGGGACTTAGATAAACTTCAAAAAGTTTTGTATTTTGGTGTAAGAAAGGTTGAGTACTTTGAAGGGGACGGAAAGTTAATTATTAACGATCTGATTGAAGTAGATGCGTGGGACGAAAAATGCCTGACAAACGTTATGATGTATATAGGGGAGGTAGTAAAACCAATAAAAATTGGTGATTGTAACTATTACTATCCAATCCTCGCGTTACTTATCCAAAAGGGAGGAATATTCGAAAGGGATTTCGCTAAGTTTGAATGCAATGAAGTCTCTCCTCCAGATTTGACCTTGTTAAAATTTATGATGATTAAAGACCTAAGGAACTGTTACAACGTACTGGGTGGTGATGTTAAGAGAAATATTGACGCGATCTTGACGGCAGAGGAAAAGTATACTAACACTAACTTAGTTATACAAGACGGTAAGTATGAATGGGTGAATGAGGTAAGATAAGTCTTTTAGAATAAGCGGATAAGATTTATTAATGCGCTTCAAAATATCTAAATAGTTAATTATGAGTGGGTCTAATACTCAGTATAATTACACTACCTATAATAATAAGCCAACGTCTACTCAATCTCCTTATCCTCAGGCAAATTTAGTGAAATATTTGAAAGTGGGCGAAGTTTACCTAAACGGAATGGTGAGGTTACATCTATATTCTTTAGGGCAAGTTTATTTACTGTCAGCTCAAATAGACGGTACCCCCTATACATCTCAAGTTATTAATCCACCGTACTTGAGAAAGGGATATAACCAAGTAACGATATATTTCTCTGGAATGCTCAACTCATTAAGGGTAGGAGAGAGAGTTACAGTTATGCTAACAACAGCAGATAAGGATACTGTTGGCATTCCTGCGATTGTTTTAGTTTAGTTAACAAAATTATCCGTTATTCTCCATTTCGCTTATTACCTTCTGTATGACCACATTCATATTCTTTAAAATCTCAATATGTCTAATTAAAAATACTTCACCGTCCTCATTTAAAATATAAAAGGTTCTATTTCCGTCAGTCTCTTTTTCAACTACTCCATATCTTATCAATCTTTTCAGTGTTGTGAACACCAAGCTCTTTGGTATAGGTCTTCCGTATAAGTACTGTAAATCTTTTACTATATCTGCTGCTCTTGCTCTTTTTCCTCTTTTGTAGATTATAAATGAGACAAAGACTGGCAGTAGTCCTCGTAACATTATCATTCGTTCTCCTTTCATGTATGTGAAAAGAATAGATTATACTATATTATAATTTTTTGCAAAACCGTCGAAAAATTTTAATAAGTATTTATTAAATGGTCTACTCTAATATTAAGAAAAATCTATTTAATAAAAGATTTAGTTATATTAGTTTAACATAAAGGAGAAAAAGGTATAGAAGTTAAACTTGATTAATTCTGTTTAGTCCTCACCTCTTTCATGCCGGAAATAACTCCCCAAGGGTAGAACACTGCTACTGAAACTATTGCTACAATAGCTGACGCTAAGTAGAAATTGATAAGGTTTAACGCACCGTCAGACCCTATGTAAGACATTAGTGTAAGGAACGCTATATAGACTATGTACCATAAAGAGTTAGTGAAGTTCTCCTTTATCTTGTAAATAACTCCAAATATTACTGAGCCTATAGTAAGTAGTAAGACCGCATAAGGGACTAGAGGCCAACCCGACCAGAATACAATCAGTGAAGCTGAAGCGAAAGCTATCCCAGCAATGATGGCACCCCCCGGAATGATTTTCCTAGATATGCCTTGCTTCCTTAATACCATCATGGCTACTGGATTAACTGAAAACCCGAGGTAACCGGCTACTACTGAATCAGTAATTAAGCCGTAAATCGTTGGTAAGGGTGAAGAAATGTACGTTACTATTGCTCCTACTATCACAAAGACTAATAAGGCCCAAGAGGGTATTGCGTATTTGTGATGCAAATCTTCCATCACTTTCGGGACGTATCCTGACCTCCCCATAGCAAATAGCACTCTGGTACCCGCTCCCAAGTATATATAGCCTGTAACAAAAGGTCCTATAATCCCTATTATAACCGTAAGTAATAATAACGCATTAGCATGGTATGATGAAGCAATATCTATAAAGGGATTTCCAGGGAGAGATGATAAAGCGGACCAATCCCCCTCTTTAATTCCCAGTCCGCTCCAGTTAATCGCTCCTACAAATGCAACCGCGAACAGTACATAAATTAGGGATTGTCCTAATACCGTCAAGATTATTCCCTCTTTAAGCTTATCTGGGTCTTTAGTCTCTTCAGCGTAATCTGGTAAAACTCTTATCCCTCCGAACGCAAACATTGCAAGGGGAACCGCTGAAAAAAACTCCTGCTATTCCGAAAGGTAAGAAACCGTAAGAAGTGAAGTTACTAACGTTAAACGATACGAATACAACTCCTATAGCTACAGCAACGTACATGATAAGTTTAATAATACCGAAAGCTAAAGTTGACCTTCCAAAAACTTTTACACCGAAATAATTAAACGGAACGAATAATAAGAGTAGGATAACTCCTAATATAACACCTTGTAGTGTAGGTACGCCCGTTTGTTGGTTGATCAAACCAGGGTAAAAGAAATCTAAACCTTCTACTACGGCTAAGGCCTCGATAGGCGGTATGAAAAGGTACCAGATCAAGTCAGCCATGGCGTTTATGAAATTTGTTACTCTTCCGTGACTGTACAAAGCATATCTTGAAGGGCCTCCAGCTTCAGGATAAGTTAAGGATAACTCAACGTAAGTAAGGCTTACAAAGAAGTAGAAGATCGATCCCAATATCCATCCCAACACTACACCCGGTCCTGCTACTGCCGCCATACCTGCTGAACTAAAGAGGACTCCAGTCCCTACTGCTCCCGCGATACCTATAACTACAAGTTCAATTAAACCTAATTCTTTACGTAATGGCATTATTACATATATAAAGTATATAAGCCTATATAACCATTTATTAAAAAAGACAAGAAAATTGTGTAACAAGAAATTAAAATTATACAAGTTAATTATCTGTATTACTATTAAAAATTGAGTTCATTTGGACTTCCCTAAAGTAAGTATTTAAAATTACAGTGAGATAAAAGATTGTGAGAAAAACAGAACTAGGGTTTTGGTCAATATTTGTACTGGCCCTTATTACAGCTTTTGTAGGTAGGAGCGTTACTTTAGGAACGGAAGCAATACATGCACTACTTGATGCCCTAGTAGTCTCGATTTCTGCATATATTATTAAAGTAGTCAATAAGAGGGATGGAGTGTATACTTACGGTCTTCATAGATTAGAAGTACTGAGTGCTTTACTTAATATTTTTACCGTAATAATGGGTTCAAGTCTAGGAGCTGTGTTTGATGCTATATTCCTTCTTAATCGAGTCACTGATAACCCTTACATTCTTTTACTCTCCTCATTAGTGTCCCTTTTTATTTCAGTACTAGTAGTAAAAAGCGGAGAAGATGAGGACAAAAATACTGGAATTTTATTTCATGCTTTTGAAGATAGTTTAGTATACTTGATAGGTGCTGTAACGGGATTAGCAATAGTATTTACAAAATATTACTTCCTAGATCCAATTGCCGCAATTTTAACGATTCCCATAATCCTACTTTTCTCTGTTGGTGTTTTAAAGAATTCTTATTATGTCTTTATGGAACGCTCTCCGGTTAATGTTAATGAAGTGAAAAGAGATCTGAATCCAATTTTTAAGGAAATAAACGATATACACGTCTGGAACTTATGCGATCATATTAGGATCGCTACACTACATGTAAGGGAAAATCCTGATATTACATTGAGCGAGTTAGACAAGAAGAGAGAGATGGCAGAGGATATATTGAAAAAGAAATTCGATATTACGCATGTAACTATACAGTTTGAGAGTAATATTCTCCACGAACATGAGTTTTGAATAAAAAGTTAAATAATATCGAGAACAAGATGGCTAGTGTCATTCAAAATTCTTTTAGTTGATTTCGATAACACTCTCTTCAATACAGACCCTTGTGTGGAACAAGCAGCTTTGGAATTATGGGGTCAGAAATTAACGGGAGAGCAGGTGAGAAAGGAGAAAAGGCCCGGTAAGAGTGCAATATATTCTCTAGCCTATACTAAATACCACTATTTGGCAGAGCCTAATGTCGATTTGATTGAGTATCTGAAACTAAGGATTAAACAAGGGGATAAAGTTTTTGTTTTAACGGCTAGGCATTGTTCCGTAAGGAGTTATGTTGATTTCTCCCTACTATCGCACGGTCTTATAGTAAATGGAGTTATTTGTAGGACAGATGACGAAATGAAGATGAAGGATGAAGAATGGAAAGCCCAGATAATCTCTATTTTTAAGGGAGACGTCGAAGTTTATGATGATAAGGAAGAAAATCTAAAGTTTTTCTACGAGTCCAAGCTCCCAGTAAAGCTCTTCCTTGTCAAAAATAGGGTAATAACTCCTTATCTCAACAATTCAAATTTTACTTCGTAGGTAACTTTTTCTCCACGATGTATGACCTTAAGACCTATACCGTTATGGTAAGCATCAGGAGCTCCGCTCATAGGCTCAACTGCTACTGCGTTCTGGGTAGTGTATATTTGCACATAGCCCAGATTTTTCTTATTTATTTTAACCTCCGAGTACTCAGAGGAAAGCACTAACTCCTCGATAGGCATATAAAAACAATCATCGTATTGCTTAGTTCCGTCTACCTCTTCCTCAATCATCTCTCCAGTAGGTATTTTATTTATACTTACGCATTTCTTTCCCTTATTGGGGGTTAGATTCCATAATCCCTTAACAATAAAGTAAGGGTGAAAACCTACTGTAAGTGGTGCGTTAGAGTTACCAATGTTGTTTATTTGAAGTCTGACAAGGATACTGTCAAAGTCTATCTCGTAGAGAGTGTTAACCTCTAACGATGTGGGATAGCCTTCAGAATCAAGGCTTAATGACAGCGACACAGAGGTATCGTTTGATTTTACTATTTTCCATATTTTGTCTACAACTAGCCCGTGTATTGCATTTCCTTCAGTGTTGACTGGTAATGAGTATTCTTTTCCATTCCACGTGTACTCTCCGCCCTTTATTCTGTTAGCGAACGGTATTAATAACGCCATTCCCCCTCTTGTTTGTCTCTCCTTTCCTTGAAGTAAAACTTCCTTACCTTTCAAAGTTAAGCTGAACAAATAAGCACCTTTCTCGAGAATGACTGCCCTAGAGTCGCCCTTCCTTATCTCCATGAGAAGATATATTGTAAAAAAGGCTTTTAACTTACCGACGAGGCAAAGCCTCCGATAGCCCCGTTAATTATGTTAAATGCAATTATTAATCCCACATACGTCTGAATATAGGGTACGTGAAAGGCGTAGGGGAGAATAGAAAATATTAAATAACCTGCCCCTATGTAGGACCCTAATTTTCTAGTTCCTCCGAGCTCTTTTACAATTAAGTTCGACCTGATAGGTGTTACAAAGGCTATGCTAAGAGCCAATACTATTAACTGAATTATTCCAAGAGCCGGTGTAATAAAAAGAGATATTATAGGTGAGATCGAGATCATCGACGGAGGGTAGAAAAGTTTAACGGCTACAGCAGTAATAGCCATGATTATGGTTAATACGAAAGAAAAACCTACACCTGCAGCTATGTTCCAGCTTAGATCCCTACTGTTCATCATTTTTAGTCCCACTGGTCTTTACGTCTCCGAAGACTTGTTTTATTGCCGCTTGGAACAGTGAGGGATTCGGAGCAGTTCCTCCTCCAGAGGATTGCCCACCTGGCGTATTTCCTCCTTGAGTCCCTAGCATTACTCCGGTTGTAGTGTACGGTGCACCGCTGACTACTATTGTTGATAAATCTGGGAAATAAGGTATGCCCAAAGCCATGTTTACGCTTGCTGGGTCGCTTTTCTCGGCAAGAAGCCTCGCTAATCCTAACCTTACTGCGTCGTATATCTCAATACCTAGATCTCTTAATTGTAAGATCCTTCTGAGCTCTGGATCTTGGGGAATTAGCTTTATCATTCTTACTGATATTAACTCGACTCCTATCTCAGATAAGAACGTTTTGAGACCGGCTGTTACGGCAGTAGTTATATCGCCAAACTTCTTAAATACTTCGATTAGCTTCACGTGATTTAACACTTGACTTACCTCTTGGTCTACTATGGGTGATATATAGGCTGCCAGATCAGCGTCTCTGAAAAACTGAGCCCCGAACTGAACGTTAGTTATTAGTAATGAGGGGTTCTGGACTCTGAAATATACAGCTACTTCGTATTCCAGTGGTACAAGGTCGTCTGTTTGACTAACACCGGCTAGCCTAACTTCATGTCTTGTGGTCGAAATGAAATATACTACGGTGTCATAAGGTAGTTGGTTATATCTGAATTTAGAAAGAAATGCTGAGAGCGGATTTGCTGGCGACTGTATGTTATGACTTCCAGGTGGTAGTTCAGCAGCTATTTGACCCTGGATCACCACTACACATTTCTCTGTCGGTTGCACTATTATTAAAGATTTCGAGGTAATATTTTCTCTAGGATATCTGAAAATTATTACATCTTGACCCATTGCTGAAGTTCCGTTGTCTAATTCAGTAGAAATTACCTGACCTCTTATTGAAATTGACATAATCCTTCAAATTTCAACATTCTCTTATGAGTTTAAAAACCTTATCGATAGTAAAGCGTAAGTGGATTATAACATGACTTTCCTATGACGAGCATCTCATTGTTATTTATAAAATATTCACTAATTGAACATCAGATAGTTTAAATTATTATGTATGCATCTTCTATGGTTGTGATAATTTATACCTTATCTCTTAGATTAACCAATGTTTTATTCACAGATTGCTTTTTCCCTCGCTTAGTTAGACACTGTAGAAAAGTGTGATGTATATTTTTAAGTAGGTTCTTTATTTAAAACTCACTTCGACGTTAATTTTAAAGTGTGATGTATATAATTTATCTCAGTATGGAGCTTAGGCCTATCGTTAAGAGGCCTAACTACCATTTCGAGTATAGGTACGAGAGAAAGGAAACTAAAGAAGGAAGGGGGTTTAGCATAGGCGAAATAAAGGAAGCAAAGCTCACTTTACTACAAGCTAAGAAATTAAGTATAAGAATTGACAAGAGGAGAAAAAGTGTCCACAAGGAGAACGTAGATGCATTAGTAAAATATGTTGAAAGTATTAACAAAAAACAAGAGGAGAAGAGCAAGAGTGAAGAAAAGAAACAGTAAACTATCTTACTCCATTGACTTCAGGAGTTGTTCTATCTGAACTACTTTTTTCTTATAGTTCTGAATATCTTCCTCTAGTGCTTTTATCTTATCTTCATAACTCTTACACATCTTTTTGATTTCTTCTTCATTATAGTACCTTAAAATTCTCAGATTAGAGAATACTAACTTCTTATTTTGCTCGTCATATTCTGCATCTACTATAATCTTAATCACACTAATCTTGTCAAGCTTCATTTCATTAACGATCTTGTCGTAGAGCTGTTTATTTAACTCTGCAATGTCTCTAATAATTACTTCTTTTGGGACCATTTTACTGAAAGCTACTAGAGCAACTCTCCTAAGTTTGTCTGCATATCTGGCAGCTATAATAAGTCCGGTACTTAATTCCATCTTGTTTTTTCCTAGAGCTGTTGCTCTAGCTGTAATTTGCTCGTACTCTTCTGCTCTTTCAAGATCTCTTGAATACTCCTCTGTCATATTTATAATTATATTTTACGGATAATTAAAACATTGTGGAATTCTATTTTTATGGAAAAAGAACTGAAATCCTTTAATTATTAGAATACTAAACAAAAAATCTCTGATTGTTTAACCCTCTCTAACTTTAGAAACGACTATTAAGAACGCAATGAACGACATTGTTGACGCAAATAAGTAGGCGTATACATAACTTATTTGGTATAAGAAGCCCATTAACGAATTTCCAATAAGGAGTCCTATACTTCTTCCGAAGGATAGAGCACCCATTCCCGAGCCTAAACCTTCTGGGCTTAGTTTCGACATAATTGTGGGTTCGAAAGTCTCGGTTGACGCTACAGCGATCCCCATTATTGACGATAACAAGTATATGAAAATTAGACCTCCTGACGATAGAAGGGCAAAACCCAGAGTAGCAATACTTGCCAGTAAATAACCTAAGAAAGCAAGTCCTTTATAACTCTCCAGTCTTATCTTGCCGAAGATATATCCGAAAAGAGAAGAGAAACCTAAGAAAACTCCGTACGTTACAGTAGCCAAATAGGTTTTATGTGAGAAATCGTATGCTGTGAGTATCGGGAAACCAAAACTATATTGACTAAATCCAAAAAACATAGTAGAAATAACTAGAAATAGAGCTGTTTTTCTGGGTCTTCTTACTGTACCTTTTCTTCCAGCCTTTACTATCAACAATAGCAACGTAGAAATTGTGAGAGGAACTGCAGTAAATAACAACACATAACCTATCCATATGTTGAAATAGAGCGATAGTGTCAAATACGTTACAGCTAGCATTGCCCCTCCTATGCCTAAAGAATGTAAAATGCCATAGGCTTCCTTTCTCTCTTCTTCAGAAGTTACTTCAGCCAGCAGTGCCCTCCTTGCTGGGGTCCTGAAGTTCCGCGACCACCATCCGGCTATAAATAATAGGGCAGCTTCAACGTAATTCTGGGCTAATCCGGTAAATGATAGTATTATGATCAATGCATTACCAGTGACTGCTATGACTTTACTTCCTATTTTATCCGCCATGTATCCCCCCAATAGAGAAATTAAACTTCCTCCACCGTAGTTTAACGCCTCTACAATACCATAAATGACTACTGGTGCGTGGAAGTATACTACAAGTAATATAGGTAAGGCTCCAACTGCTGCTTGATACCCTAAGTCTGCAAAGAATGCTGAGAAAGAGATCTTCAGTACTTCTCCCTTGTTCTTTAGAGCCATGAATAATTGTTATAATTTGATTATATAATGCTATTTGATATATATTGCTTAACGAAGGAAAAGAAAGTGTATAACCTTTATATTTTAGTTATATTTTAGTTTAAATCACTCACATTAAAACATTCTCTGTGAACATGATCCTTTCAAAGAGATAAAGAAGTCTAATCATGGATCTTAAGGGATCTGTCAGTTTACAACAGTAGAAAGTGAATTGACGCGTGTTTGTTACAACTGAGAGTATTTCAGCATTTGTTATTGTCGATTTTAAGTATTTCTTAATCTGAGATTACCGAAAAGAACTGACTATAAAGTAATAATAAGGAAAAAAGCTCTAATGTTAAGTTAATTATACATTACTTGACTTGGATTTCGTGTCTTCAATTGTTCAGGTCAACTTAATACCAGCCTAGAAACATTAACGCCATATCTCAGTTAAATAGAGAGATTCATTAGAGTTCCCCTTCAAATATGAAAGCACGAAGGGTTTGTTGGTCTTTTACACCCCTAGCCATACCTTTTGTGTTATAATGAGCTGATACGAAACCTCTGTAGTCAACACCTATCAGCCCTACGTTATCCGTTTCAAATCTGTCAGTTATTTTATTAATGACACTCCTTATAGCATCTTCAAGCCTAAATCCCATTGAAACGAGGATATCTACTTCTTTTGCGGGTAAAATTTTCAGAATTATCTCCCCTGTACCAGTAGAGGAGACGGCGACTTTTTCAGTAGCGTAATAACCTGCACCAGGTATTGGAGAATCCCCTACCCTCCCAGGTAGTTTACCGAAAATTCCTCCAGTGCTGGTCCCTGCTACCAAATTCCCGGCTTTGTCCAATGCTACCGCCCCCACTGTATCGCCAGATATGGTGCTGGAACCTACTAGTTCTTTTAATGTTAAGTCTCCTCTTTCACCTACCAGTAGTACGTGTTTAGTAAGTTTCATTACTTTTAACGCTTCTTTAATGGGGTTTTTGGCCCTCGTAGAGGCTACTGCACCTACAGACATAGTGTTACCATGCATTATCCCTGCGTCCATTTCTACTTCCCCTTTTAGGTTCTTCACACTTCCCACCCCGGCATCGAAAATTCCGCAATCTTCCATGTAGGCTATAGCCTCGACCACAGCCTCAATTGAAGATCCTGCCTTAAACTGTTCGAACCCCCTCTCTAATGCTTTCTTGATCTCGCTTAATGCCTTATCACTATCCCTTTTGTTCCAATCTCCAGCACCACCATGCACAGCTAAAACGGGTTTGTTATACCTCATGAAAGAACAGTATTAAGTAAACCAAATATTATTATTTATCATGCTCTCCTTCTACCTCTTATAAACCCATATATTGCTATTACTACTCCTACTATAAACAAAGCAATTGACACTATAAATAGAATTCCTATAGTCGCGGCTTGTCCTATGTTTACAGTTGACTCCTTGTAAGTTAGGGTCACGTTATAGGAATTCGGATTGTAAAATACGATGTAGCTAGGAGTTGAGTTCAAGTTTTCAACTGTTACTAGATGTCCCTGAGGCAAATTCTCTCTAACGGAAGTATTGGGTAGATTCTCTAGTTGTAGCGTTCCAGAGGAATTATATTGGACAGCAGTAATAGAACTTCCAGCTAATGGAAGTCTAAATTCTCCTTTAGAAGGGATAACAGTGCTCCCACTAACTGAGGGCTTTATTAAGGTTGGTGCTACGGTCGAATCTAGTACAAATAGTATTACACCGATGATAATTAGAATAACTCCTAAGAGAGTCAGTTTATTCATCAACGGCATAATACATTATTATAGATAAAAAACTCTTTCACGGCTTAATTATTTAACCGTAAGGCTGTTGCTGTTGTGGATTTTGTTTCATGGGGGCTGCTGCTATGAAGTCATCAATTTTCAATAATGCTGTTACAGCTTCTACCGAGCTTTTTAGGATACTTTCCTTTACTACTAACGGGTCAATGACGTTTATTTTCATCATATCTTCTTCTATCTTTCCGCTCTCTACATTTACTCCCGCGAATTTATAACCCTTTGCATGTAAGTTCCTGAGCTGAACTATAGTTTCAATTTCGTCCATCCCAGCGGTTCCAGCTAAAGTTGTAGCTATTTCTTCTAATGCATCTGCAAAGGCCTCAATTGCTAGCTGTTCTTTTCCTCCTACTTTTTTAGCTTCCTCCCTTAATCTCATAGCAAGCTCTACTTCGTAAGCTCCTCCACCGCCTACTATGTACGGGTAGTTGAGAACGTTCTTAACTGCATTTATTGAGTCTTGGAAGCTTCTCTCGATTTCGTCCATCACTATCTCGCTGGAGCCTCTCACTAAAACTGTAACAGCTTTAGCGTCTTTAGCCCCTTCAATAAATATTGCCTTCGAGTTCCCAATTTTTCTTTCTTCTACAACTTCAGCATAGCCTAAGTCGTCAGACGAAGCATCTTTAATGGACGATATTATTTTAGCCCCAACTGCCTTAGCTACTTTCTCTAAATCACTTCTACTTACGTTCTTTACTGCGATTATTCCCTTCTTTGCTAAGAAGTATAATGCAATATCATCCATACCTTTTTGTCCGATGATTACTTTGGCTCCGAGCTTTTCTAATGTATCCACAAGTGATTTAACATACTTTGTCTGCTCTTCTAAAGCTTCCCTTATCTGTTCAGGATCGGTAAAGCTCATTTTAGCTGAAATCTCTGGCTTTTCTACTTCTAAGCCGAAATCTATTACGGCAATTTTAGCCTTTTCAACTCTTCTCGGCATCCCTTCATGAGCTACTTCTTTATCTAAGACGAATCCTTTTACGAGTTCTGTTTCATCAGCACTTTCTCCTCTCTTTTTCACGAATTTAATGTTTGACATATCAATTACGTATTGGTCTCCTACTTTCTCGGCCACGCTCAGTACAGCATCGATTGAGATGTCTATGATCTTGTTTAAAGTAGTAGAGGAGGAAAAGAACTTACTACTAAGTGCAGTATATGCTATTTGAGATAAGATCTTTCTGTCATTTGGATCGACCTTGAGGGCGAACCTCTTTCCGAGTTCAAGTGAGAATTCAAGGGCTTTTTTGTATCCGTCAATAATTGTGACCGGGTGGATCTTCTGATCTAGTAATTTTTCAGCTTGTTCAGCTAAGAAACCGCTTAGTACTACGGCTGATGTAGTACCGTCACCAACTTGTGTATCTTGTGCTTTAGCAGCCTCTACTATTATCTTAGCTGCTGGGTGTTGAACATCCATTTCCTTTACTATCGTAACTCCATCGTTAGTTACGGTGACGTCAGAAGTCCCACTTATTAGCATCTTGTCCATACCCCTCGGTCCCAAGCTAGTCTTTAACATCTCTGCTAATGTCCTAACTGCTAAAATGTTCGACTTTATTGTTTCTACACCACTCTCTCTTTGAGTTCCTTCCTTAAACAATACTGACATGGTTTTAAATCTCGTATTCATTATATTTAAACGAAGATGAATTAAAACAAGCAGGGCTTAAAGGTCTGTTAATTAACCCTGAATAACCTCTACATCGAGATGAAGAGTCTCTGCGGAACTGAAAAATGATGACTGAATCTGGGCCGGATTAGTCGAACTCCGCTTGTATTTTCTTCTTCCCTTCTAAGATCTTTAGCGGAAAAGGCGGTTTATCTACTTCCTCGATTTTTATCCCCATCCTTTTTAACTCTGATACGGCTTTTTCTATATCGTCTTCGTGAGTAGCGTACTTTATTCTTTCAGCTATTTGTATTAAAGACCCATTATTAGTTCTTAATTTCTCAGCACTTATTGAAGTCCAGTTGTTACCTTGTTTATAAACGAAAACTACGTCTTGCAAATAACCTGGAATAACGTGACTCACTCCTGCAAAATAATAATCTCCGTACTTGTATACTTTGACCATTTAGTATTGCTAACTGTACATGAATTAAAAATGTTTTCTTTTTCTAAATGGTGCCGAAGAAATGAGGTGGTTAAGCCTTTGACATCCAAGCCCCAAAAGACGAGATTTTCAGTAGGTAGTTACACGCGCTTCGAGTCACTCTTAATTCCTTCAATAATCCAGAAGCGGTTCTTTGCTATAGCGTTGATCATTCTAAACTTTACTGACAATACCTTAAGGGCGTTAACAGGGTCTACACAAAAGGGAACGATGATAAACCCTTTCCCTCCTCTCTTAGTAACTCTATAAGCTTCTTTCACTAAGTCATAATCCATTATCTCGGAAAGAATTACGTTATCGAATACTTCATCTCTAAACGGTAAAGGATAAACAGCCCTGATCTCCTCGTCTGTACTCAACAAGCAATCATGACTAGTAACACTTATTAACCCTTCAACTAGAGGTGAACCGATCAACAGACTTTTTCCCTTTAATTCGAGTTTTAACGGAGGCCTAAGTCGTGGAGTATGAAAAGATAAGGATGAGTTTGTCCTGATAACTAAAGGAGAAAGAAGGTGTAATAGTGACATTTCGCCCTCAAGAAGTTCTGGAGAAAAGACCATATCATAGCTACTTTGGCCCACCACGGATATCTTTTGGTAAAAAAGAGAGAAAATTTCGTACTTATGTTTGTTATTATCTAAAGATGATACTATTGCTTCATTTACCTCTTTCAAATTCTTAGCTGATAACGGTAACAAAGTTACTATTTTCATTTGAAAATATTTTCGACTGGAATTTTTTAAGTTAAGGGGTCATATCGTGCATTACTTTTGAGATATCAGTTATGGCAAACATTCCTACTATATTCCCTTTTTTATCCCTTACTGGTAAGTGCCTGATCTTGTTCTTTGTCATAATATCAATTGCGGTGAACGGGTCCGTGTCTTCATCCACAGTGATCAGGTTACCGAGCGTTGAAGCGAGTCTTACTTCATCATTGGGGCTTAAACCAAGCGAAAACGCTTTTATAGCATCTCTGTCAGTGAAGATACCTTTTGGTACACCATTCTCTGTTATTATTACAGATCCTACTCCTCTTTCCATCATTAACTTACATACTTCTTGAATTGAGGTATTTGCCTCAACTTGGAATACTGGTGACGACATATAGTTCTTAACAGCTTTCATAATTCATTATATATTCTCTATCCAAATAAGCTTTCCTTTTGATCCTTAGCAGAAATAACACGATATAGTGTTATCTATCTGACTTCCTTATATAAAACATATTAGTCAGATCTGGGTAATACAGATCTGACTGGGGTGTAGGCCGTTGACTTCCTTGGGCTTAAAGCCCGGTGGGGAGCTTGGCCGCCTCCAACTCGGACCGGAAGTTGGGCAAAAAGCCCGAATAAAACATAAGGGTGAGTGTAATTGGAGGCACCCAGTTCAGGAATAGACGTATCAAAAGATAAATTAATCGTGTATTTTCAAGGTAAACTCTACGAGTTTACTAATGATAGGCAAGGGTTTGAGGAGATAAGGAAGATTTTGCCAAAGGGTTGCAAAGTAGGTATTGAGAGTACCGGAGTTTACCACGTTAACCTGGCAAAGTTGAATAATGAGTATGATGTTAGGATTATTAATCCCTTTATACTCAAGAAATTCAAGGGTTTTAGGGGTAAGAAGAGTGATAAGAATGATGCTAAAAAGCTAGCAGAAATAGTTGTAAGTATGGGTAGTGAGTTTGTAACAAGTGAAGCTAGGGAGTTAACAAGCCAGTGGGATTTTATTACTAGGAGTATTGCTAGGGTTAAGAATAGGTTGAGGAGGGATTTAGTACTTTTAGGCTATAGCAGTTTGTCAAAGAGGAATTTGGAGGAGGTTTTGAGGGGTGGTGGGGATAGTATTGTCATGTCTGAGGTTAGGTTTCTTTTGGAGGAGCTTGAGAGGCTTGAGGGTAGGAAGAGGGAGATTGAGGACAGGCTTAGAGAGTTAGTTCCCAAGGATAGTTTGATTTTCACCATACCCGGTATTGGTAAAACCTTGGGTTGTATTATTTTGGCTAGGGTTGGTGATGTTAAGCGCTTTAGTGATAAGAAGAGGTTTGTTGCTTATTGTGGTCTTGACCCAGTTGTTGAGTCTAGTGGTAAGAGTGTTATCACAAGGGGTATATCCAAGAGGGGTGATGCCGTTTTGAGGAGGGCTTTTTACTTGGCAGCCTTGACTGCTATTAAGGTTAATCCTGTTATCAAGCGTTTTTATGAGGAGCACAAGGGTAGGCTTAGAGGAAGGAAGTTGATTATTGCGTGTGCTAGAAAGTTGGCTGTTATTACTTGGGCTGTGATGTATTACAATAAGCCCTTTGATACTAGTGAGTAAAGCAGGTTTCATCACTTGCGTAAGTAGTGTGGACTATGCTCAATTTTTAAGGAAAGTTTTTATACCGGAAGCTCTCCGCCCTGGAAGGGTCGAGGGTTCACTTCCAGAGAGCTCATCGTTCCCACCATCGATTCGGGTTTACATCTCTCATCTGGTGAGCAGTCGAGTGGCTCAGAGAACCACTCCCATGTGAAGATGGGACTTTCATTACCAAGCTCTAGTCCCTTGAAGGAAAAGGAAGATAACGGTTGCTCCTCCCACAGTCCCATTAAGCCCTCAATCGAGCTGGGGAAGAGCGTCATTAGCATCACTGAGAGAAATTTTGACAAAGAAGTATTTAAACACGGGGCTATCCATCCCCGCTGGCGAGGCTCTCTGCCCCCTTAACCCCCTTTCATTGTAAAAAGTACTGGTAGTTTGTTTCATATTCCAAAATTCACTTTTAAAACGACTAGAGGCGTTATAACAGACTAGAAAAATACTAGTCTTTTTCCCAATAAGCTTTCAACTTTATTTCCTTAGGTTCTCCGTGTTCTAATATGTCCTTTATAACAGCTCGATAGTAATTTTCTTCCTGTACCCCCCTTATTAACCAAGTGTCATTAACTAATATTGCAGGGACTCCTCTAATTCCCATAGCTTTTGCCTCTTCTTCGTCCTCTATCACAGCCAGTTTTGTCCTCTTAGCATTCAGATCCTCTTTAAATTTGTTAACGTCCAATCCAATTTCCTCAGCTATAGATACTAGTACCTTTTCATCTGTTATGTCCTCGCCTTCAAGAAAGAACTTATCTTGTGCTTTATCAAAAAACTCCCAGTGTCCTTCATCACCCTTTTGGAATTCCGCTGCCTTACACGCTATCAAAGGAGGAATAGACCATACGTACTTTATTTTTCCTTTACCTATTACCTTTTCAGGGTCATAATCTGGTATATATCTTTTTAAAATAGAGAACTCATTAAGAAATACTTGTCTCGCATCTTCTTCAGTAGGAGCTATAGCCTTTAAGTCCTCTAAAGACGAAATGATTGCAAAAGCCTTGTGATTTACTATTACTTCTCCCTTAAACTCGTTTACTACTTTTTTCAACCTTTTAGAAGTCATATAACAGAAGGGACAAATTACATCATGGAAAAATGTTAACTTAATCATATGTTTAAGAAACCAGTAAAGATTTAAAAAGCATCTATTTACTATTTCCTCATCGTCTTCGTAATTTCAGATAAGTCAGTTTTCTTATCACCGGTTAACTTTCTCGTTTCTTCTATTAAGTCCTCTCTTCTGGTCTGTTCAGCTGCACTCAAGAGTTCTTGAGCT